>JAGNDY010000027.1 GCA_018003655.1 Candidatus Nanopelagicales bacterium | reverse complement strand
GCCACGACTTTGCAGGCATCCACATCGACGGCAATGAAAATCGACACGAAGCCCTCCTCACCGAGGATCCGCCTGTCCTTCAGCGACGATTCAGTAAGGTCTCCGACGCTGGATCCGTCCACGAAGATGTGCGCGCACGGGACACGACCAACGACTCTGGCCATTCCATCGGCCAGGTCCACAACCGAGCCGTCCTCAGCGACGACGACGCGCTCCTCCGGCACCCCGGTGCGGACCGCGATTGCTGCGTTGGCCAGTAGATGGCGAACCTCGCCGTGCACGGGCATCACGCTGGACGGCTTGACGATGTTGTACACGTAGGTGAGTTCACCGGCCGCCGCGTGGCCGGATACGTGAACCAGCGCATTGCCGGTGTGAACGACCGTGGCGCCCCACCGCGACAGCCCGTTGATGACACGGTTGATCGCGTTCTCGTTGCCAGGGATCGTCGATGAGGCAAAGAGAACGGTGTCCAGGTCATGGATACGAATCCGATGATCGCGGTTGGCAATCCGCGACAGTGCGGCCATCGGTTCACCCTGCGATCCGGTGCAGACCAACACGACTTGGTCGTCTGGCAACTCATCGAGCTGATCGAGCGAGACCAGCAGCCCGCCGGGGACCTTGAGGTAGCCGAGATCCCGCGCCACGTTCATCGTGCGAACCATGGACCTGCCCACGAACGCCACTCGCCGACCATGCCGCGTGGCCGCATCGATGACCTGTTGGACGCGGTGGATGTGGGACGCGAAGCACGCCACGACGAGCCGGCCGGGCGCCTCGTCGAATACTCGGTCGATGACCGGAGAGATCTCCCGCTCCGAGGTCACAAAACCGCCCACTTCGGCGTTGGTCGAGTCGATCATCAGCAGATCGATACCCTCGTCGCCCAGCCGGGCGAACGTGTTGAGGTCGGTGATCCGGCCGTCGAGCGGCAGCTGATCCATCTTGAAGTCACCCGTATGCAGCACCCGGCCCGCAGCGGTCGTGATGGCTACAGCCAAGGCGTCGGGGATTGAGTGATTGACCGCGACGAACTCGAGCTCGTAGGGGCCGATTCGCACCTGTTCGTGCTCGGCAACCTCATGCAAAGTGGGTTTCAACCGGTGCTCGCGAAGCTTGGCCGACAACAAGGCCAACGTGAGTTTGGAGCCATAGATCGGGATATCGAGGCGCTCGCGCAACAGGTAGGGCACAGCCCCGATGTGGTCCTCGTGCGCATGCGTCAGGATTAGCCCGACGACGTCGTCGAGGCGATCGCGGATGTAGGCGAAGTCCGGCAGGATGAGGTCGACGCCAGGTTGGGAGTCCTCCGGGAACAGCACCCCGCAGTCAACGATGAGCAGCTTGCCGTCGAACTCGAAAACGGCCATGTTGCGGCCGATCTCGCCGAGGCCCCCGAGTGGCACGATTCGCACGGTGTTGGGTGCTAGCGATGGCGGCGGGCCCAGCTCGGCATGGCTGGGCAGTTGGTGGTTCACGCGATATCCCCCGGTGTGGCAGTGTCCCCAAGCGCGGCAGCGGCACCCGGTCCGGTGAATCCGTCGATGCCGCCGGCTGCCAGGTCCACCCGCAGCACCGCCAACTGTTCAGCAGTCGCGTCAATGAGCGGCAATCGCATCGGCCCTGCTGGCTGACCCAACTCATTCAAGGCTGCTTTCACCAGAATCGCCCCCTGGGTTCGGAACAACCCGGTGGTGATCGGCTGCAGGTCCTGGTTCACGGCGGTGGCGGCGGCAACGTCCCCGGCCCAGAACAACTCGGCCATCTCGCGTAGTCGGCCGGCGACCAGATGGCCGGTCACGCTCACCACTCCCGCAGCCCCGATGGAAAGAAACGGCAGATTCAGGCCGTCATCGCCGGAGTACCACTGCAGGTCGGTTCGGCGCGTCACCTCCACGACGGATTCCAGGTTGCCCTTGGCGTCCTTGACGGCCGCGATCCGTGGATGCTCGGCGAGAAAGACCAGGGTCTGCCAATCGATTGCCGTCCCGGCACGGCCGGGGATGTCGTACAACATGACGGGGAGGCCCACTGCATCCGCGATGGCCGTGAAGTGGGCAGCTATGCCGGTCTGCGGGGGCTTGCTGTAGTACGGCGTTACGGCGAGCAGACCATGCGCCCCGGCGGCCTCAGCTTGGCGAGCGAGTTCAATTGAATGGCGCGTGTCGTTGGTCCCGGCGCCAGCAACCACGACCGCGCGGTCACCGACCGCCTCAAGCACTGCCCGGAGCAGGCCGTCCTTCTCCTGATCGGTCGTGGTAGGTGCTTCACCGGTCGTGCCGTTGACCACAATGCCGTCGTTGCCGATGTCCACCAAGTGGCTGGCCAACCGGGCGGCGCCCTCGTAGTCGACCTCGCCGTCGGGGAACATCGGGCTGACCATCGCGGTCAGGATCGTTCCAAACGGGGAGTCATGACGATCGGCGCTCATTGCCCCAGGCTACTCGCAGGCCAGCGAAGCGCCATATCACCGCGCTCGGCCAAACCTGGCCGCGCCATGTCACCGCGCTCGGCCAAACCTGGCCGCGCCATGTCACCGCGCTCGGCCAAACCTGGCCGCGCCATGTCACCGCGCTCGGCCAAACCTGGCCGCGCCATGTCACCGCGCTCGGCCAACCGGCCTTCGGCACACCGACTTCGCTACCTTCGGGGCAACTGAAGCTCGCGACCGAGTCGCGCTGACGGAGGAGGCTGCGCTGTCCGGTCTTACGAGGCGAGCATTCCTGTCCACGACTGCTGCGTTGGCGGGTGCCTTCGCGCTCCCCGGCGACCTGCTGGGTAAAGCGCTGGCAGCACCAATCAAGCCATCGACCGCTCCTAGCACGCTGCAGCAAACCATCACCCAGAGTTCGATTGCGAACATCCAGTACCGCAAGCTGCTGAGCGGGCCGGGCGAGCCATACCTGACCCGCATCGACCTCGTCGGGAAGCAACCAGCGGCCGCTCGCGCTCGAACCAGGCGGTCCTTGGCATATCTGGGCCACCTCAGCGATATCCACCTGATCGACGCCCAGTCACCGGGTCGGCTGGAGCCACTGGTTGCGGTCTCGGCGAGCTTCGTCGACGCCACCCGACCCCACGACACCATGACCGCCCAGGTGCTGTCCCAGATGGTGGCGAGCATGAACAATTCGCGGATCAGTCCGGTCACCGGGGCACCGCTGACTGCCGTCCTGAATACCGGCGACTTCGCCGACTCACGGAACTCGAACGAGCTTTCCTGGTACGTCAAACTCCTCGACGGCGGGACCATCACCCCCAACTCAGGCAGGGTTGGGACGTACGAGGGCGTTCAGGTCTGGAGCGAAGCAACCTATGCCTACCACCCGGACGATCCCGCTGACGATCAGTTTGGCGAGCGTGGCTTCCCCACCATTCCCGGCGTTCTGAACGCAGCCGTCAGTCAGTCGGTCAGTTCAGACGGCCTGCCAGCGCCCTGGTACTCGGTATATGGCAATCACGACACACTCTTCATGGGCAACATCCAAGTGCAGGTCGCGCTGCAGGCCTGGGCGACAGGGAGTCGCAAGGCCGCGCTGTGGCCGGCCACCACCACGAACATGGTCAACTGGTGGAGCCAGAACAACAGCATGTTCCAGCAGTTTGTCGAGCAACTGCGCACCAGCGTCGGTCTACAAGGTGGCGTTCACTCGGTGACGCCAGATGGCAGTCGCGAGCTCTTCGATCAGCAGCAATTCATCCAGGCGCACTTGGACAGTGACCCCTTCCCGGGACCGATTGGGCACGGCTTCACGCAGGCGAGCCTGGACAACAACCAGACGTGGTGGCAGGCCGACGTTACGGCAGCGATCAGGGTCTTTGGCTTGGACACCTGCAATCAGGTGGCCGGCGCGGATGGCGCCGTCCCGCAAGATCAATTCGACTGGCTCGAGGCAGGGCTGGAGCAAGCTCGCAAAGACGGCAAGCTGGCGATCGTCTGCAGCCATCACAACAGCTACACGCTGGAGAACATCGCCACGACGGCGATCGGACCTACCCAGATCCTCATCCACGCCGATGAATTCGTGACGATGCTACAGAAGTACCCAAACATGATTGCGTGGATCAACGGCCACACCCACATCAACACCATTACTGCCCACCCGGCCGGCGACGGTGGCGGATTCTGGGAGATCACCACCGCCTCATGTGTCGACTATCCACAACAGCAGCAGATGCTGGAAATCGTCGATAATGACGACGGCACCCTGTCGATCTTCACCACTGTGCTCGACCACGACTCCCCGGCCGCCTGGTCGGTTGGCGACTTCTCGCAACAGGGTCTCGCGTCGCTGAGCCGGGAATTGGCGTCGAACAGTTGGGCGTTCGAACCGCTGCCTCGCAGGGGGTCGCCGTTGGATCGAAACACCGAACTCGTCCTGAACGCACCATTCAGGCTGTCCGGAATCAGTAACGCCCAACTGGAGAAGGAACAAGCCATCGCTCGTGCTCGTCTGGTGGCGTACGACGAGAGGGTACGAACGTGACGTCCTTGCTGACGGTCGCCGGACATGCGCTGCGCGCGGTGTCGGCCGCGGCTGTTGGCGCGCTGGCCTTGACCGGTTGTTCGGGCACGGTCGTCGGACTTGCCCAGAGCGGGAACATGAACGTCATCTATCTGGCTACTGCCTCCAACGACCTACTGCTTGCCAACAAGATCGCGGTCTACCAATCACCACGGTGCACGGTCACCAACAAAATCAAGTACGACTGCTTGGGCAAAACCATTGACCGCAAGATCATCACAGCCAGCGTGCCGGATGGTTCAAGCGACGACCCGATCATGACCCTGACCGTTGGCAAGCGCCAGATCTACCATGGTTCAGTTGCGGCTGTCCTCCAGGACGATGCGAGGACAGCACCGTGAGTGCGACAGATGCAACGCAACTGGGCCGCGCCAAACCGACCAGGCACTACGGCTGGTCGGCGTTCGCCACGGGGTGCGCGCGCTTCTGGCGCGCAGCGTTGATCTTCGGTGTGGTCGCCGCCGTCAATGCCGCGATCCAGGCTCTGCTCACGATCCCCAAACCCGTGCCGGGACTGGACAACGGCCAATTCCTGCTGCTGGCGCTCGCCTCCTACCTCGTGCTGCTCGTCAGCCTCGCAGTGATAACCACGGCGGCCCTGCGCACGGTGACCGGACGAGCCGGGTTTGCTGACACGTGGAAGACGATCAAGCCTCGCCTGGGTCACTTCCTGCTCTGGACGTTCGGTTGGACCCTTGCCTGCACCATCGGCTTGATGCTGTACGCGCTGCCGGGAATCCTGTTACTACTACTCACCCCGTATGTGGTGATCGCTGCCGCCGACGGCATCGGCAACCCACTGACCGCAAACTTCCGCGCGATCGGATCGAGGTTCGGCCGCTATCTGATCACCGTTGCCGTGAGTTGCGTGTGGCTCGTGGCTCTCTACGTCACTTCGGGAATGACGTCATTCATCCTTGACGGTGCCAACGCCGCCTTCGTGTTCTGGCTGATCGCCGGGGTGATCGGGGCATGGATGATCACAACCTGGGCATTGATCTACCGGAGCACGCCAGTCGGATCGATGGCCGAGACCGCGGACCCTTCGAACCGACCAGAGGCGTGAGCGCTACGGACTGACTCGGCCGCTCGCCACAAAAGCGGCGTGGGTCAGCGGCATCAACGCGGCGAAATGGCTCTCCATTTGTTCGGCGACCATCTCGATTTCTCGCTGTGGGTAGGACGGGAACGATGAGTCCTCGTGCTTGGTCCGCAGACTCAGGAAGGCCATCAACGACCGTGCGTTGCAGGTCGCGTACATCGTCGAGTAGGTGCCGACCGGAAGCACCGCCCGGGCAACCTCGCGGGCGACGCCAGCGTTGAGCATCTCTTGGTAGGCACGATAGGAGGACTCGCATGCGCGAATCGTGGTCTCGTGAACCAGTCGGCTCTGCTCGGCGGTGCCATCCACAAAGTCGTAGTGTCCGGGCTTGCCAACCTGGATCAGCTTGCGCTCAGGTGCCGGTACGTAGAACACGGGAGCTAGCTCGCGGTAGCGGCCACTTTCCTCGTTGTAGCTCCAGCCGATGCGGTGGCGATGGAACTCGCGGAACACGAAGATGGGTGCGGAAATCAGGAACGTCATGCTGTTGTGCTCAAACGGCGTCCCGTGGCGATTCTTCATCAGGAAGTTGATCAGTCCACGTGACTCATTGGGATCGATGCCCGCGGCCTCGATCGACTTCTCACCGGCAGTGGAGACTCGTGCTGACCAGACGACGTCGCTGTCCTGGGCAGCGGAGCGGACCAACTCAACTGTCATTTCGCTACGGAACCGTGCGCCTTCGATTGGCGCGTGCTCGCTGGAAGCGTCCTCAGTCACCGAAATCGTGTCCTCAGATGAGATCGTGGTCATGGTTACTCCTCCGTCAGTCACGACAGTGTGCCTCAAGTGTCATGGTTGCTCCGAAGCTGACACTCTGGCTTCGCCGGATTGATTACCGGATTGATGCCGACACTTGCCGAATTGCTTGCAAGAAATTGGAGCACACATGGGACTGCGAGACTCGAATATCGCAAAGATCCGCAATGGTTCGTTCGACGTGCTGATCGTTGGCGGCGGAGTCAACGGCGCGGTGAGTGCCGCAGCGCTGGCGTCGCGGGGCGCTTCCGTGGCCGTGATCGATCGGGGAGACTTTGCCGGGTTCACCTCCATGGAGTCCTCCAACCTGGTGTGGGGCGGGTTCAAGTACATGGAGAACTACGAGCTTCCACTGGTTCGGCACCTGTGCGTCTCCCGGAATCGGCTGATCCGGGCCTACCCAGCCAACCTCAAGGAGATTCGTTTCCTGGCACCGTTGGACAACCACTCCCCGTACAAGCCGTGGTTTGCCGGACTGGGATCGGCCGCATATTGGGCAATCGGCAACTTCTTCACCAAGCCACCCAAAGTCCACTCGGCCAAGGCCATCGCGGCCGCAGAACCGAGGGTCAATATGACCAACATTCAGGGTGGCATTGAGTACTCCGATGCCTACGTCGTCGATAACGACTCCCGCTTCGTATTCAGCTTCATCCGGTCGGCGCTCAACGTGGGCGCGGCCTGCGCAAACTACGTCGAGTTGACCGATGCCGTCGAGCGACCGGACGGCTGGCACGCGCAACTGCGGGACAAC
The DNA here is from genome assembly GCA_018003655.1 of Candidatus Nanopelagicales bacterium. Taxonomy (NCBI): domain Bacteria; kingdom Bacillati; phylum Actinomycetota; class Actinomycetes; order Candidatus Nanopelagicales; species Candidatus Nanopelagicales bacterium. Next base: position 17,090 of record JAGNDY010000027.1, on the reverse strand, counting down.
GACACCGGCGAAAACCTCTCGGTCAGGGCCAAGGTGATCATCAATGCAACCGGGCCGTTCGTAGACGAACTCAACGAGAAGTTCGCCATCGAAACCCGCCACAAGATTGTCTTCTCCAAGGGCATCCACTTGGTCGTGCCGCGATTGGTCGACCACGAACGCATTTTGGCGTTCTTCGACGACACTGAGCGGCTGTTCTACGTCATTCCCATGGGACCGCGCTCCGTCATTGGCACCACCGACGAGCGCGTCGACCGGGCCGTCACCCACGTCGAAGACGAGGACCGCGACTTCCTGCTCACCCAAATCAACGAGCGGATGGATCTGACCAACCCGCTCACCCCGGCGGACATCATCTCGAGCCGTTGCGGCGTCCGCCCGCTGGTCGTGGACGCGACGGACACCGATTCAGACGAGACCGACTGGACGTCGTTGTCACGCAAACACGTCATCGAAACCGAAGCCGCCGACAACTACATCACCATCTTTGGCGGGAAACTCACCGACTGCCTCAACATCGGCGAGGAGATCTGCGACGAGGTTGCCGAGCTCGGCGTCCACCTGGAGCCGGAGACAAACGCCTGGTACGGCGAACCGCCGAAGGCGACCCGCAACGAGTTCTTCCGGCAGGCACGACTCATGCGGCTGGACAAACTCCGCAAGCGGGCGAGTTTCGAAACGCTGTCCACCCGGCTATGGCGTCGCTACGGAATGCGCGCCTTCGCCATGCTCGAAGCGATCCGGGATGACCCCACGATGGCTGACGACATCATCGTCGGAGCGGAGTATGTGCGGGTCGAGCTCTACTACGCCGCTGCAACGGAGATGATCACGACCCTGGAGGACTTCCTGCGCCGCCGATCCAAAATCTCGCTCGTGCTCAGGTACGACGACATCAAGAGCGCCCCCGGTATCAACGAGGCGTGTGACTTGTTGTTTGGCGATGATGCCCGCCGGCGGTTTGACGAATACTTCACGCCGGAGCGAGAAGCCGAGCAGCGGGCGCTCAACCAAGCAGTGCCCCCGGGTTGAGGATTCCCTCTGGGTCGAGGTGAGCCTTGAGCGCTCGGAGCAATTCGACGCCACTGCGGCCAATCTCCGCTTCCATCCAGGGTGCGTGGTCACGGCCGACGGCGTGATGGTGCGTAATGGTCGCGCCGGCCTCGACAATCGCGTCACACGCGGCCGCCTTGGCCGCTTTCCATTGGCCGACTGGATCCGCATGATCACGCCTGGCCAGGATCGTCACGTAGAGGGAGCCACCGGTCTCATAGACGTGCGACAAGTGCGACATGACCAACGGCCCGGGACCAGCGTCGCCGAGCGAGCCCGTGATGGCTTCGCTGATGCGCTGCCGCAAGGCGGGTAGCTCACGCCAACCAGTCGCCGTCTCCAGCGTCTCGACCAAATAGCCCTCGTCCAGCAACCTGTCGCGCAGGTAGGGACCCGAGAACCGCGAATGCTCCCAGCCCTTACCGACCTGAGCTCCGAGCGAGACCGCACCGAATGAGCGCAGCACCCGCCAGGTCTCGTCGCGCCGCGAGCCGACTTGGGTGCGCGTGCCTTCCCATCCGAAGATTGCCAACGAGCCGCCGGCAACTCGACGAGCCTTGAGGTAGGTGTTCAACGCGGTGGCCTTTGCGCCCTCGGCTGCCATCGTCAGGTTGGTCAAGGTCTCCTCGGGGTCGGACAATCTCATGAGGTCGGCTGTCGCCCGGCGTGCCAGGAGTTCCCGGAAGGCGTCGAGTCCGGCCTCATAGGTGGGAAACATGACCCCCTCGTAGCGGGTAACCGCCGGCACGCGCCGAATCCGCAACGTGACTTCGGTGATTATCCCGAGGATTCCCTCGCTGCCGATGAACAGCTGTCGCAGGTCTGGACCTGCAGCCGAACCCGGTGCCCGGCCAAGCGCGAACTCACCCCGGGGTGCAACGACCCGCAGGGACTCGACCATGTCGTTGCTTCGGCCATATCCGGCAGAGCTTTGCCCGGCCGAGCGCGTCGCAACATAACCGCCGATGGAGGCGCGTTCCCAGGACTGTGGGAAGTGCCCGAGGGTCATGCCCCTGGTCTTGAGTAGTCGCTCGAGGGTCGGTCCGGTCATTCCAGGTCCGACTGTGACGGTCATGTTCACGTCATCCACCTCATGCAGCGCGGCCATGCGATCAAACGCGATAGCGATCACGCCTCGGTGGCGACCGTCTTCCGGCCGCACCCCGCCGACAACCGAGGTGCCTCCCCCAAACGGAACCGCGGCCAGATCCTGTTCGCCGCAGAGGTGCAGCAACTCCTTCACCGCAGCGGCATCGGACGGGTAAACAACGGCGTCGACTAAGTGCGGATGTCCGTCACGGCGCTCGATCAAGTCCAGGTAGGAGAAGCCACCCGCGTGGGTGATCCGCAACGTGTCATCGGTCGTGACCCCGTCCTGGCCGACGACAGCACGCAACGCCGATTGCGTCGCGTCGTCGAGGCGGGAGGCAGTAACGGTCACCTCGGCTCGGAGAACTTGCGGTGTTGGCTCGGCAGGGCCGACACAGTCGTTCAAGTAGTCCAACGCTCGCTGGGAGACCTCGATCGGCTTGTCCGGAACGCCCCAACGTGTGGTCGTGTCGTCGTAGCTTCCAATCATCGCAAAATCCCTACTGAGCGCTGGTAATGGTCAGAACCGTTCATCTTTGAGTAGATGTTACATTGTTACACATGATGTCACATCGTCCCAGGGTTGCCGGGTTGGAAGTTTTGGACCAGCAGGTCTCCCAAACCTCCCCCGCGCAGGCCACCGCGGCAGATCCGGTGCTGCAGGCGGCTTACGACTCGATCATGGAGGTGGGCCTCCGGAGAACGACGATGGTCGATGTCGCCCGACGAGCCGGCGTGTCACGAATGACGATTTACCGGCGCTATGACGACTTGTCGCGCCTCCTGTCTGAGCTACTGACGGTCGAACTTGGCTCGGTGATGACCGCGGCCCGGGATTCCACCAAGGATCTGCCCGACGCGCGCCAGCGCCTCACCCACACGGTCACCAGAACTGTCGCCGTGCTCATCGGGCACCCGTTGCTCACCAAGATTCTGGCGGTCGATCCCGAAGTGCTGATCCCCTTCATGGTTGATCGACTGGGAACCACCCAACGGCTGGCCATCGATGAGTTGCGTCGATTTGTCGCCGCCGGGCAGCCGGAGTCCGGCGATGGCTCGATCCGCTCGGGTGACGCTGACGCCATGGCACTGACGATCCTGGGATTCGCCCAATCGTTGGTCTTTTCGGCCCGCGCGTTCATCGCCACCGACCCCGGCGGGGGCATTTACCCCGAACTTGAAATCCTCACCTTCGCCTACCTCGATCCACGTGCCGCTGGCACCACCGAGAGGAGTCACCGAGATGCATAACCACCTTCGACCTGGTGATCCAGCCAGTCTGTTGACGCTGGCCCGCCGTGATCGTGAACGCGACCATCTCGCCAGCGGTCACGCCGTCGACGTCCTTGTGGTCGGCGGTGGTGTGACGGGTACGGGAGTCGCGCTCGACGCCGCCACCCGTGGGATGACCGTGGCGCTCATCGAAGCGCACGACTTCGCCTACGGCACCTCTCGGTGGTCAAGCAAGATGATCCACGGCGGCCTGCGGTATCTGGCGACCGGACAAGTGGGAGTCGCCTGGGAGTCATCCACGGAGCGCGCTTTGATCGCCACCACAATCGCTCCCCACCTCGTCCGTGCGTTTCCCCAGTTGATCCCCGACTTCACCGATAGCACCACCAAGGAACGGGTGCTCGCCCGCGCGGGACTGCTTGCTGGCGACGCGCTGAGGCGAGGCACACGCCTGCCAAAGTCCGTGATGCCCAGTCCCCGCCGAATCAGTGCGGCCGAAGCCATTCGACTCGCGCCGGCACTACCCGCACATCGGCTGCGTGGAGCCGTGCTCGGCTGGGACGGCGCGCTGGAGGACGATGCTCGGCTCGTCGTTGCGATTGCGCGCACGGCCGCGGCCTACGGGGCCATCATGCTGACGCGAACAACGGCATCGGAGATCGATTCCGACGGTGCGACGGTCCAAGACACCCTTGCCGGCGGCAGCTACCGCATCAACGCCAAACATGTCATCAACGCAACCGGGGTGTGGGCGGGAACCCTCGATCAGCGGGTCACGCTCAGTCCCAGTCGAGGCACCCACGTCGTCCTACGTGCCCGGGATCTGGGACATCCAACCGCCGCAATCACCGTTCCGGTCCCAGGCCACCTCGGGCGCTTCGTCTTCGCACTTCCGCAACCCAACGGACTCATCTACGTCGGCCTGACTGATGTGCCTGCTCCCGGGCCGATTGCTGACGTTCCTGCCGCCACTCAAGACGAGATCGACTGGATTCTTGACGTGCTCTCACAAGGGCTGCAACGGCCCATCGACCGGAGCCAGATCGTTGGCTCATTTGCTGGCCTGCGGCCCCTCGTGACAGCCGGCGACGAGGAGGAATCGGCGGACATCTCGCGTCGGCACCTGGTTCTTGGCGGGCCCGGTGAGGTGGTGACGGTCACTGGCGGGAAGCTGACGACCTACCGCCGCATGGCACAGGACGCGGTCGACCGGATCACCGATGTGCCCTGTGTGACCTCGACCGTCCCCCTCGTGGGCGCGGGGCCAAACCCAGCGAACGCCGGACTGCCGGCGCGACTGGTCAGGCGGTTTGGCGCCGAAGCCGGGCTGGTCGCTGCACTCGCCGATGGCGACCAACGGCTACTTGAACCACTCACTGGTGCTGATGGCAACGTGGTCGACGTCTTGGGTGTCGAGTTGCTCTGGGGAGTCCAGGCGGAACTCGGCATGACCCTGGCAGATCTGCTGGAGCGCAGAACGCGGGTGTCGATGGTGCCAGCGGACCTGGCGGCGGTAGCGCCGCAAGCCCAGCAGATTTTGGCCGACTCAGGGCAATTACTGGCAACTGTTGGTACCTGAACGAGTTGGTTGACAGCTGACCTAGCTGAACGGTGGCCGTTCGTCGAGCCGGACCGACATCCGGCCAGCAGTTCGCCATACGCGGGCCAAAGCGTCGGTGTCTTCGGCAGTGACCAGGTTTCCCATCACCCGCAGGGCAATCGTCATCAGGTACTGCGAGCGCATGCCCACGGGTCCGGCCTTGGGCAAGAACCCTGGGACGGTCAGCAACCCGGCCAGTCGCCGGGCCGCGGAGAAGGCAGGTCCGTAGTGGTGCTGGAGTAACTGCGGCCACCGCGCCTGGAGGTCAACCGTCGACCGGCGTGACAGCATCTGCGCAGCCAAGCGACCAGTCTCCAAGCCGTAGTCGATGCCCTCGCCGTTGAGTGGATTGACGCACCCGGCCGCATCACCGACCATCAACCAGTTGGGACCCGCGACATGCGACACCGCACCACCCATGGGTAGCAGGGCAGACCAAGTGTCGCGTAGTTCGCCGTGCAACTTCCAGTCAGCGCGCTGACCGTCGGTGTAGTGCGCGATGAGGTGACGGAGGTTGACGTCGGCGGGCCGCTTGGAAGTCGCCAGGGTTCCCACACCGATATTCACCTCGCCATCGCCGAGCGGGAAGATCCACCCGTAGCCCGACAGCAACTCCCCCGCCGTGCCGCGCAACTCGAGGTGGGAGGAGATCCACTCATCGTCGGCGCGGTCTGACTTGATGTAGGCGCGAGCGGCGACACCGTAAGCGGTCGTCTTGTGCCACTGCCGGCCCAGCTTGCGGCCGAGTTGCGACTTGGCCCCGTCGGCGATCACCAGCCGCTGACAACGAACCTCGAAGGCACCGTCCGGGCCCTTGAAGATGACTGCCGCCACCCGAGCCCCGGCCAGACGGACATCAACCGCGCGAGCGCCTTCAAGAGTGCGCACCCCGCTAGCGAGTGCCACCTGGCGGATCCGATCGTCGAGCTCGACTCGAGGTGCGGCGCCACCGTGGTCAGGCAGTGATCCACCGGGCCAGGGCAAATACAGGGTGCGCCCGAAGCCTGATGCCCGCAATCCGCGATTCACGGCGCGACCCGCCAGCCACTGCTCCAAACCAAGGTGGGTCAGTTCCGCTATCGCGCGGGGGGTGAGGCCGTCGCCGCATGGCTTGTCGCGCGGAAACGTGGCGGCGTCGGCAAGCAGCACGTCCAACCCCTCGCGCGCAGCCCAGGCAGCGGTACCGGAACCGGCAGGTCCGGCACCGACGACGAGCACGTCGCACGACAGGTCGGTAGAACTCACGAGGCAATCGTCTCTTGTGAGCCAATCCCGGCCGTGATCGGGTCGCCGTGACGAGCAAGCACAGGCGACTACGGATCGACTAGGGGTAGAGCGTCAGGGCATGACGCATCGCTGCCCGTGCGCGTTTGCGATCCCCAGACGCGTCGTACGCCGCAGCGACCCGAAACCAGGCGCGCCAGTCGTCAGGACTTTGCTCGACCGCGACCTGTTCGTTGGCAAAGGCCTGATCGGCGGCGTCGCGATCCAATCGCCCACTGCCCGTCCTGGCGACATCATCGACGGGCAGACCCCCTTCAGCCTCGAGGGTCCTAGCCATTGCTTGCACCTGGAAGCCGAATTGCAGTTCTCGCCACACCACCCAGATTCCAACCACTGGCAGCAGCAACACACCGATGCCCAGGCCAATGGCCAATGGCGATCCGGTGCTGATGAAGGCGATCCCCTGCCAGCCGGCGATCACCAGATAGACCGCGAGGACGAGCACCAGGATGATCGCCGTGCGCTTGGCGGTCACGTCTTTGGGGAGTCTTGTCCGCCGAGGTCGAGCAGATGTTCAAGACCGAACGTCAAACCCGGTCGGCAACCAATCTCTCGGACTGCGAGCAGCACTCCCGGCATGAAGGAGGAGCGGTTCATGGAGTCATGGCGGATCGTGAGCAGTTCTCCCGCAGTGCCCAGGATGACCTCTTGGTGGGCGATCATTCCGCGCGATCGAACGGCGTGAATCCGCACGCCCTCGACAACTGCGCCGCGAGCCCCGTCAAGCTCCTCAGTCGTCGCGTCTGGCATTTCCGGACTGCCTGCGCGGGTTCGAGACTGTCCGATCAGTTCGGCTGTTCGGCGAGCTGTCCCCGACGGGGCGTCCAGCTTGTCCGGGTGGTGCAGTTCAACGATCTCGACACTGTCGAAGTAGGGTGCCGCGGCGGCAGCGAACTGCATCATCAACACCGCCGCGATGCCGAAGTTCGACGCGATGACAACACCGACTCGGTCGTGGTCGGCCAGCCATTCGGTCACCTGGGCCAAGCGCTCAGGAGTGAACCCCGAAGTGCCGACCACCACGTGCAGATCGTGGTCAATGCAGAACCTCAGGTTGCCCATGACGGCGGCCGGACTGGTGAAGTCCACGACCACGTCGGTGCCTACGCTGACCAGGGTCGCGGGTTCGTCGCCGACATCCAGTGCCGCAGCGAGCGCCAGGCCCGGATCGGCTTCCACCGCGGCGACAACTTCTTGGCCCATGCGGCCGCGCGCGCCCAGCACACTCACTCGAATCGTCATGCTTAGCCATCCTCACCAAAGACGCGGTCAGGCTCAAAGGGTCCCACGACAGTCATCGTCTGCGGTTCGGTGAGGATCGTGGCGGCCGCGTGGGCAACCTGCTCGTCGGTGACGGCGTCAATCGCCTCAACGACATCGTCCAGGCTCAGGTAGTTGCCACTGAGCAGTTCCGCTTCGCCCAGTCGGCTCATCCGGGAACCTTGATCCTCCGACTCCATGACCGAGGCCCCGCGCAGTTGGCCGCGGGCACGGGCAATCTCCTCGGATCCGACCCCGCCAGCAGCCGCGTTGGCCAGCACGTCCCGAACGACCGAAATCGTCTCGTCCACCTTCTCCGGCGTGGTTCCCGCATAGACCCCGAATACGCCAGCATCGGAGTAGCCGGACCGGAAAGTGTGCACCGAGTAGACCAATGCTCGCTTCTCCCGCACCTCCTGGAAGAGCCGACTGGACATACCCCCACCGATAACCACGTCCAGCACCGCCAGCGCCCAGCGTCGGTCGTCGGTACGGGCGAGACCCGGCATTCCCAAGACCACGTGCGCCTGCTCGGTCGGCCGTGTCACCACCTGCGTGCCCGGGTGTGACCGGTGTCGGGTGGGGCGAGTACGCGCGGCTCGAGCTGGGATCGGCGTAGCAGCTGGGTCCGTCGACCAGCCCTTGGTCGCCCGGCGGACTTCCCGGACCAGGTGGGCGTGATCGACAGCCCCAGCCGCAGTGATGACCAAATCGTTTGGCCGGTAGTTGCGTCGGTAGTGGCGCCAGACCGTGCTGCGGGGCATCTCCCGCAGGCTTTGCACGGTTCCAATGACGGGCGCGGCGAGCTTCGACGAACCGTAGATCCGCGTAGAGAAGTTCTGATGCGCCACGTCGCCTGGATCGTCCTCGTTCATGGCGATCTCTTCCAGCACGACACCACGCTCGGCATCGACGTCGAACGCGGCCACCTTACTTGCGGTGACCATGTCGGTTAGGACATCGACCGCCAGCGGCAGATCGTCGGCCAGTACCCGTGCGTGGAAACACGTGCATTCCTTGGTCGTAAAGGCATTCATGTCACCGCCGACAGCCTCAAGTTCGGCGGTGATGTCAAAGGCGCTACGACGATCCGTGCCCTTGAACAGCAGATGCTCAAGGAAGTGAGAGGCACCGGCTGCCGTTGGTGACTCGTCCCGGGAACCGACCCCAACCCAGTAGCCGATTGATACCGACCTGGCACCGGGGACCACCTCGGAAACGACCCGAAGACCGCCTGGCAGCACCGTGCGTTTGACGACCGACCCGTCGGCACCAGTCAGCAGCGTTCGCGTTGAACCTGATCGCTGCTGACTGGGCGCGGGAATCTTCATGTGGTGTTACGCGTCAGCGCTGACCACGTCTGCGGCCGGAGCGTCGTCACCCTCGAGAACGGGAGTGAGCGACAGCTTGCCGCGTGGGTCGACCTCCTTGATGGCGACCTGAACCTTTTGTCCAACGGAGAGCACGTCCTCAACGGCGTTGACCCGCTTGCCACCGACGAGCTTCTTGATCTCGGTGATGTGCAGGAGACCGTCGCGGCCGGGAACCAACGAGATGAACGCACCGAAGTTGGTCGTCTTGACGACCGTTCCGAGGTAGCGCTCCCCCACGGTTGGCATGGTTGGGTTGGCGATCTGGTTGATCGTCTCCCGAGCAGCCTCAGCGGCCGAACCATTGGTCGCACCGATGTAGATCGTGCCGTCATCCTCAATTGAGATGTCAGCGCCGGTGTCTTCCTGAATCTGGTTGATCATCTTGCCCTTGGGCCCAATGACCTCACCGATCTTGTCGACCGGAATCTTGACCGAGATGATCCGGGGGGCCAGATCACTCATGGCATCCGGAGCGTCGATCGCTTCCATCATCACGTCGAGGATCGCCAGCCGGGCATCGCGTGCCTGCGTGAGCGCTCCGGCAAGCACCGAGGCCGGAATACCGTCGAGCTTGGTATCGAGCTGAAGTGCCGTGACGAATTCCTTGGTGCCAGCGACCTTGAAGTCCATGTCGCCAAACGCGTCTTCGGCACCGAGGATGTCGGTCAAGGCCACGTATTCGGTCTTACCGTCGACCTCGTCGGTAACCAGACCCATCGCGATACCCGCAACCGGAGCCAACAGGGGCACACCGGCGTTGAGCAGCGACATCGTCGAGGCGCAGACCGAGCCCATCGAGGTGGAGCCGTTGGAACCGAGGGCCTCGGAGACCTGCCGGATCGCGTAAGGAAAGTCCTCGCGCTTGGGCAGCACCGGAACCAGTGCGCGCTCGGCGAGCGCGCCGTGGCCGATCTCGCGACGCTTGGGCGAGCCGACTCGACCAGTCTCACCAGTCGAGTACGGCGGGAAGTTGTAGTTGTGCATGTAGCGCTTGCGCGTCACCGGGCTCAACGTGTCCAACTGCTGTTCCATCCGCAACATGTTCAGTGTGGAGACACCCAAGATCTGGGTCTCACCGCGCTCGAACAGTGCCGAACCGTGTGCCCGCGGAATAACCTCAACCTCGGCGGTGAGGCTGCGGATATCGGTCACACCACGACCGTCCATTCGGACCTGATCACGCAGAATGCGCTGGCGGACTAGCTTCTTGGTCAGCGACTTCAGCGCGCCACCAAGCTCCTTGGTCCGGCCCTCGAACTGCTCGGACAGCTTCTCCATGACCGTCGCCTTGACGTCATCGAGGGCCGCCTCACGGTCCTGCTTGTCCGCGACGGTCAGTGCCTTGGCCAGATCGGCTTCAGCGACCGCAGCAACGGCGTCGAACGCGTCGGGCTGGTAGTCGAGGAAAACCGGGTAGTCACGGGTTTCCTTGTTCGACTGAGCCGCCAGTTCCGATTGCGCACGGCACAGTTCAGCGATGAACGGCTTGGCCGCGTCAAGTCCTGCCGCGACGACCTCTTCGGTGGGCGCCTGTGCGCCGCCGGCGATGAGCTCGACGGTCTGCTCAGTAGCTTCGGCCTCGACCATCATGATGGCCACGTCGTCGCCGACAACACGTCCGGCCACAACCATGTCGAACACGGCTTCTTCCAGCTGGCTATGTGTCGGGAACGCCACCCACTGGCCGCGAATCAATGCCACTCGCACGCCACCGATCGGGCCGGAGAACGGCAAACCAGCAACCTGCGTGGACATCGACGCGGCATTGATCGCCACAACGTCGTACAGGTGGTCGGGGTTCAGGGACATCACCGTGACCACAACCTGGATCTCGTTACGCAGACCCTTCACGAAGCTCGGACGCAACGGTCGGTCGATCAACCGGCACGTCAGAATCGCGTCCTCGCTCGGCCGGCCTTCGCGACGGAAGAATGAACCTGGGATCTTGCCGGCGGCATACATCCGCTCTTCCACGTCGATCGTGAGTGGGAAGAAGTCGAAGTTGTCCTTGGGGTGCTTACCGGCCGTCGTGGCCGATAGCAGCATGGTGTCATCGTCCAAGTAGGCGACGGCGGAACCAGCGGCCTGCCGAGCAAGCCGACCGGTCTCGAAACGAATCTTGCGAACGCCGAACTGGCCGTTGTCAATGACGGCTTCGGCGGAAAATGTGTCAGGACCCTCCATAGGGTGCCCTCCTTGTTGAGAAAGGGGGCGGCTGCGCGGCCGGTGGCGGACCGGCCTTCGATCGAAGTGTTCGGAAGGTTACTTCCGCCCACCACCACCGAGGACCGGGCGTCCGAACCACCGTGAGGTGAGGCCGCCCCGATTAGTCGACTAGCGGCGAATGCCGAGTCGTTCGATCAGTGACCGGTACCGGTTGATATCGGTCTTTGTGAGGTAGTTGAGCAGTCGACGGCGACGGCCGACCAGCAACAGCAGCCCACGGCGGCTGTGGTGGTCATGCTTGTGCTCTTTGAGGTGCTCAGTCAGATGAGAGATGCGGTGCGAAAGGATCGCGACCTGCACTTCGGGGCTGCCGGTATCGCCATCAGTTGTGGCGTATTCGGAGATGAGACGGGTCTTGGTTGCTGCATCAATCGACATTAATTGTTCCCTCGAGCGCGTGTAGGGCTAACCGTGATGGTCGGCGATACGTCAGGTCCGCTGATCGCGGACTCGCAGATGTCGGTCTACTGGGCGCTCGTCCGGTAGCCGTCAGGCTCAGGGTACCAGCCGACGTGCGGGACGTCAGCCCCCGAGCACTGTCCGGGCTTGATCCACATCACGTTCCACCGCTTTGGTCAGGTCCGCCGGATTTGCGTATGTCTCCTGCCGCCGGATGAAATCGACAAAGTCGACGGCGATGTACTGTTCATAGAGATCAAGGTCGCCAGCGTCGTAGGCGAAGGCCTCGACCCGGTGCTCGTTGCCGTCAAAAGTCGGGTTGGTCCCCACGCTGATCGCCGCACAGAGCGACTCGCGCTCATCGCCGTACGGATCGAGCACGATTCGCCCGGCATAGACGCCGTCAGCGGGCATGGCAGCACGCGGCGTCGGGTTCACGTTCGCCGTGGGAAACCCGAGTTCGGCACCGCGTCCGTCACCTCGGACAACCACACCCTCGACACGGTGTGGACGAGCGAGCATGCGGGCCGCTGAGGCTACGTCGCCTTCGGACACCAACTCACGGATGAGGGTTGAACTAACAGGATCACCTTCGCCATCTGCCGCCAGCAGGTTGACTGGCTGCACTTGAAAGCCCAGCGAGTGTCCGATTCCCTGCAGCAGACGGACGTTGCCCCGGGCGCGATGACCGAAGCGGAAGTTGGTGCCGACCACCACCTGGCTGGCCCGTAGCGAATCGGAAAGCACACTGCCCGCGAACTGTTCGGCGCTGAGGTCTGCCCACTCCTTGTCGAATTGGATCACCAGCGTCGCATCGACGCCCAATTCACCGATGAGCTTGAGCCGTTGTTCCAGCGTCGACAACCGAGTTGGCGGCTCCGCCAAGCCGACGACCTCAGCTGGACTCGGCGAGAACGTGATGACGACAGCAGGCTTGCCACCCACAGTCGCGGTGTCGACCGCGCGCCGGATGAGTTCGCGATGCCCGCGGTGCACGCCGTCAAATACGCCGATGGTGACGGCTGAGGCTGGCCAGTCCGCTGGCACCTGGCTTGGGTCGTCCCACACATACACAGCGCTGATCCTCCCAGACGCGTGCGGGCGCCGGCCACCGCTGGCCCTCGGGCACTAGTTCGCCCACACCACCGTAGGCGCCAATTTGTTGTCCTTGCATTCGGCCAGAGCGAGGATCCGCCGCTCAGGACCGTAGACAGCGACTGTGTCATCGCTCGCCAGTTCGGTCGGCCAGCCAATCCGACCACCGTGAGAGATCCGCGCCGCATCGGCATCCTCGACCACGACGTTTGTGTACAACTCTGCACAAGCCTGACCTAGGGGTGTCACAACGAGCTCGCGTTCCAAGTCCGCCAGGGTCGAGGCCTGATCCAGGCTGAAGCCGGCGACGCGCGTTCGACGGAGGGCAGTCAGGTGACCGCCGACGCCGAGCGCATCACCAAGGTCGCGGGCCAGAGCCCGCACGTACGTTCCGGTTGAACACTCGATCCGTGCAACAAGGTCAACCAGACACGTACCGTCGTCGTTTTCCGAGACAGTCACGGCGTCGACGTCGAACCGTTCGATGGTCACTGGCCGAGCAGTGAGCGTCACGTTTTCCCCCGCGCGGACCCGTTGGTAGGCACGTTTGCCGTCCACCTTGATTGCGCTGACCGCACTCGGTCGCTGCATGATGGACCCCGTCAGGGCAGCGACTTGTTCGTCCAGTACTGCCGGGTCTGCCGCTAGTGCGCGGGCATCGGTCACCGAGACGACCTCACCTTCGGCGTCATCAGTAGTCGTCGCCATGCCAAGCCGGATTGTTGCCTCGTAGGCCTTGGTCGATCCAGAGACCCGACCGAGGATTTTGGTTGCCTTGCCGATCCCACAGACCAGGACACCGGTCGCCATTGGGTCGAGGGTGCCCGCGTGACCTACTCGGCGGGTGCCAGCGATCCGTCGCATCCGGGCGACCACATCGTGCGAGGTCCACCCGGAGGGCTTGTCGACGATTACCAGCCCGTCAACCACGATCAGCCAGCACTCGCGGACGCTTGCTCAGCGAGGGCGGCCAGTAGCTCGCGCAAGATTTCCTGAGGTTGCTTCGCCGAGGAGTAGCCGGCCGCGAACCGGTGGCCACCGCCACCCAGACCGCTGCACACGGCGCCAACGTCCATCTGTCCCTTACTACGGGTTGAAACCCGCCAGACCGAGTCGTCGCCCTCTTTGAGAACCACCGCGACCTCAGCCTCATTTGCGGTTCGCAAGGCGTCGATGATCGGTTCGGCAGCATCCAGCGGCAGTCCAGCCGCAACTCGATCCCCGTGACTGACCCAGCTACTGACAACCCCGAGTCCCCCGGCGGCGTCCGGAAGCAACTGTGAGCGCGAGATCGCCAGGCCAGCTAGCTGGATCGCGGCATACGGTTGACTATCGAAAACGGCACGAGCTATCTGGTCATGGGCGATGCCGGCCTCATGGAGGCGAGCAGCCATCCGATGTGTCGCTGCCGTTGTTCCAGCAAAACGGAACGACCCCGTGTCCGTTGTCAAACCCACGTACAGGCAGGCGGCGATCGGCGCTGTCACCTCGGCGCCGAGTCGATCCACCAACTCAAGAGCGAGGACCGCAGTTGCCGGGGCAGCAACGTCAACCAGGCAGATGTCCGCGAAGCCGGTGAATGAGCGGTGGTGGTCGAGCGCGGCGAAAAGCTCGGCCGACGCAGCTTTGTCCGCCAGGGCGCCGAGCCGATCCAAAGAGCCAGCGTCAAAACTGATGGCCACGTCGAGTTCGGCTGGAATGTCCGCCGGAGCGGACAACACCGAGTCCCCCGGCATCCAGTTCAGGGACAGCGGCAATTCGAATGGTTCGCCATCAAAGGAGACGACCGCCGGAATGCCCAACTGGCGCATCGCCAGTCCGGCGGCCACCGCCGAACCTAGGGCATCGCCATCGGGTGAGACATGAGCGATCAGCAACACGCTTCTCGCTGATCTCAGCGAGTCAACGAGGCGCTGCCAATCGTGATCCGCCGGCGCCTGGTCCCAACTCATGGCTGGACATCGTCTGGCTCGTCAGTTCGCGGGACTCGATAAGGATCGGAATCGCCAGCGAAGGTCGCCCCCGCGGATCGCTCGTGCAGACGGGCGTCTGCAGCGCGGGCAGCCGCAATGAGGTCATCGACATGCCGCGCGTTCTCGGGCACGGCGTCGGCGATGAAGCTCAGGGACGGCGTGTACCGGACGCCGGTCTGCTTACCGACCTCCGATCTGATGACGCCCTTTGCCGACTCGAGTGCGACCGCGCTGGAGGCTTGCTCCTGCGGATCGCCGAGCACCGTATAGAACACGGTCGCCTCCCGCAGGTCATTTGTGACGTAGGCGTCGGTCACCGTCACAAAGCCCAACCGCGGATCCTTGATACGGCGCTCAAGCATCTCCGCGACGATGACCTTGACCCGATCGGCAAGCTTGCGCGCGCGGGGACTCTCATCGGCCATGACAAGCCTCCTTGGTTGGTCAGTCGTCGAGGGGCAGCTAGCTGCCCCTCGATCAACTGCGCGATTTCTCCTGCATCTCGAACGTCTCGATGACGTCGTCGACCTTGATGTCGTTGAAGGAGCCCAAGCCAATACCGCACTCAAACCCTTCGCGCACCTCGGTGGCGTCATCTTTGAAGCGCTTGAGCGACTCCACCTTGAGGTTGTCGGCCACCACGACGCCGTCACGCACAAGGCGCGCCTTGGCGTTGCGACGAACCAGACCGTCGCGAACCACGGTGCCGGCAATGTTTCCGAACTTGCTCGATCGGAAGACCTCGCGGACCTCGGCGCTGCCGAGCGCGACCTCTTCGTATTCGGGCTTGAGAAGGCCAGTCAGCGCCGCCTCAACCTCGTCGATCGCCTGGTAGATGACGGAGTAGTAGCGAATGTCGACGCCGTCGCGATCCGCTAGCTCACGCGCCTTGCCCTCCGGTCGAACGTTGAAGCCGATAATGACGGCATCCGACGCGACGGCCAGGTTGACGTTGGTCTCGGTAATGGCACCGACACCGCGATCGATAATCCGCAGTGATACCTCGTCGCCCACATCGATCTTGAGCAGCGCATCTTCGAGCGCCTCCACCGAACCGGACACGTCGCCCTTGAGGATGAGGTTGAGCTCCTGCACCTCGCCGGACTCCAGCGTCTTGAGGAAGTCTTCCAGGGTGCGCCTGCCACGGCGCTTGGCCAACTGCGCGTTGCGCTCACGAGCCTGCCGCGTCTGCGCGATCTGACGCGCCGTCCGGTCCTCATCAACGACCAGGAACGAATCACCGGCACCCGGCACCGAGGTCAAGCCCAGGACCATAACGGGCCGCGACGGCGGCGCCTCAGCCAAGGCGTCGCCGTTCTCGTCGAGCATTGCCCGGACCCGGCCGAACGCACCGCCACACACGATCGACGCGCCTGGGCGCAACGTGCCTCGCTGAACGAGCACCGTGGCCACCGGTCCGCGGCCGCGATCCAAGTGAGCCTCGATCGCCACGCCTTGAGCGTCTTGAGTCGGATTGGCACGCAGGTCCAGCGACGCATCTGCTGTCAGCAGCACAGCTTCCAACAACTCGTCGATGCCCTTGCCCTGCTTGGCCGACACGTCAACGAACAGGGTCTCGCCGCCGAATTCCTCGGCAACCAGGCCGTACTCGGTCAACTGCGAGCGAACCTTGGTGGGGTCAGCGCCCTCTTTGTCGACCTTGTTGACGGCGACCACGATCGGCACATCAGCGGCCTGGGCGTGGTTAAGCGCTTCAATCGTCTGGGGCTTGACACCGTCATCGGCGGCAACCACCAAGATCGCAATATCGGTAACCTTGGCACCACGGGCACGCATTGCCGTGAACGCCTCGTGACCCGGCGTATCGATGAAGGTGATGGGTCGTTCGGCTTCGGTGTCCTTGTGGGCGACGATCTGGTAAGCGCCGATGTGCTGGGTGATGCCTCCGGCTTCCCGATCCACCACGGTGGTGTTGCGGATGGCATCGAGCAGCTTGGTCTTTCCGTGGTCAACGTGACCCATGACCGTAACGACAGGCGCTCGCGCAACGAGGTCGTCGTCGCCACCAGTGTCTTCGCCAAACTCGAGGTTGAAGGTCTCAAGGAGTTCGCGATCCTCGTCCTCGGGAGAGACAACCTGAACTTCGTAATTCAGTTCCGCACCCAACAGGGCGAGAGTGTCGTCGTTGACCGACTCGGTCGCGGTCACCATCTCGCCGAGTTTGAAGAGCACTGACACCAGCGACGCGGGATTCGCGCCGATCTTGTCGGCAAAGTCCGTCAGCGACGCCCCACGTGGGAGGACGAGCTTCTGGCCGTTTCCGGCCGGAACGCTGGCCCCACCAATCGTGGGAGCCGCCATGTTGTCAAACTCTTGGCGCTTGGCACGCTTTGACTTGCGACCTCGCGCGGGTCGTCCGCCACCGCGACCACCTCGGCCGCCGAATGCGCCCGGCGCACCTCCGCCGCCGCCCGGGCGACCAGCGAAACCGCCACCAGGACGACCTCCCCCGGCATAACCGCCTCCGCCGCCAGGAGCACCACC
>JAGNDY010000026.1:10743-24297 GCA_018003655.1 Candidatus Nanopelagicales bacterium | reverse complement strand
CTCAAGATGCTGACGCAGATCCATGAGTCCGACGACTCGGTAGATCAGTTCATTGCGCGGGTAAAGAACCGTGAGGACGGCGTCAAATTGATGGGCTTCGGGCATCGGGTCTACAAGAACTACGATCCGCGGGCCAAGATCATCAAAGCAGCCGCCGACGATGTCATGGATTCGCTGGACGTGTCTGACCCGCTCCTTGATATCGCCCGACGGCTCGAGGAAGTCGCGCTGTCCGATGATTTCTTCATTTCCCGCAGTCTTTATCCCAACGTCGACTTCTACACTGGCTTGACCTACAAGGCGATGGGCTTCCCGCCGCACATGTTCACGGTGTTGTTCGCGCTCGGTCGGCTGCCAGGATGGATCGCCCAATGGCGCGAGATGATTCAGGATCCGGCCACCAAGATCGGTCGCCCGCGACAGGTATACGTCGGCGAACCGGAGCGTGACTACGTCGCGGTTGCAGATCGCTGATCAGATGAGTTCATCGGGCAACCCGCCCGTAACTCGGCGAACATTGGCCGGTAACGCCTGTCGGGTACCAATACGCAGGTGCAAACATTCGTTACTCCCGGGACGGTGAGTGAGATCAGCGGTGACGACGGCACGGCCGCTGGCCTGCCGACCTACGTTCCCGCCGAACCCGCCTACGACGAGATGTACGACGATGCGTCACAACCCCGACCCGGGCTAGACGTTCTCCACAACGTCCTGGGCGATCTGGGGACTGACGGTCTGCGAGATCGCGGGCGTTTGCGCGATGCGCATCTGTCGGCACAGGGCATCACCTTTACCCTCAGTGGCCGGGAACGCCCGCTGCCACTGGACTTGATTCCGCGCGTGGTGACCGCCGATGAGTGGCGCATTGTGTCCGACGGAGTTGCGCAACGAATCCGCGCGCTTGAGGCTTTCCTCGCCGACGTATATGACCGTGGCGACATCATGACCGACGGCGTGGTCCCCAAGGAACTGGTCACCAGCTCCAGCCATTTCCACCGACAAGCACATGGGATCGTGCCGGCCAACGGGGTCCGTATCCATGTCGCAGGAGTGGACTTGGTCCGCGACGAGGCCGGTACCTTCCACGTCTTGGAAGACAACTTGCGCTGCCCTTCGGGGGTGTCCTACGTCCTAGAGAACCGCCGGACGCTTGCCCACGTGCTACCGGAGGTCTTCGCCGGCTATCGCGTGCAACCGGTCTCGGAGTATCCAGAGCGGCTTTACCGCGCACTGGCCGCCGCTGCACCCAGTGACGTCGCCGAGCCGATCGTCGTGGTGCTCACCCCGGGGGTCTATAACTCCGCCCACTTCGAGCACGCTTTCCTGGCCCGGCGGATGGGTGCTGAATTGGTCGAGGGCCGTGACCTGTTTTGCCGGGGTGGCTTTGTCTACATGCGTACGACGCAGGGTCCCCAACCGGTGCACGTGATCTATCGGCGCCTCGACGATGAGTACCTGGATCCCGTTCAGTTTCTACCCGACAGCGTGCTCGGCGTTCCGGGATTGCTCAACGCCGCCCGCGCGGGCACGGTCACCATCGCCAACGGTGTGGGCAATGGTGTCGCCGACGACAAGGCGCTGTACCCCTACGTTCCCAAGATCATCGAGTACTACCTCGGTGAGCAGCCGATCCTGCCGAACGTACCCACCTACGACTTGCGCGATCGCGACGTCCGTTCGTTTGTCCTCGGACGCATCGACCGGATGGTCATCAAGCCCGTCGATGGTTCCGGCGGGTACGGCCTGGTCATCGGCCCGCAGGCAAGCGATGCCGAACTCGCCGCTGCCGCCACGGCTATCCAGGTCGACCCGCGCGCGTGGATCGCCCAACCGGTCGTCAGCCTGTCGACGTCGCCCACGGTGGCAAGTGGCGGACGACTTCAGCCACGGCACTTGGACTTGCGGCCGTTCGCGATCAATGACGGCAAGAAGATCTGGGTGCTGCCCGGTGGTTTGACCCGAGTCGCGCTGACCCAGGGCAGCCTGGTGGTCAACTCGTCCCAAGGTGGGGGATCGAAGGACACCTGGGTCCTCGGTGGTGGCGAGAGCGACGAAAAAGACGAATGGATCGGTGCTGAGGCGATCCTGGCCGCGCGAGCCAAGACCCGAATCGCCCCAGTCGCGGGACCCACCAATCCGCGCGACTCGCTGCCGCGGACCCACGAGGCCCGCATGCGCCAACAAGAGGAACAGCAGCAGCAACACGGAGTTCACGAACCTCAAGGGCCAGCAGGTGATGACCCGTGCTGAGTCGCCTCGCTGAGAGCTTCTTCTGGATCGGTCGTTACATCGAACGTTCAGAGGCCACAACCCGGCTGCTTGCCGAGCATCATCAACTGCTGGTGGAAGACACCCGGGTTCCGCACGAAGAGGGTTGCCGCGTGCTACTCGATGCGCTGTCGCTGGGTTCCCCGGACACCAAGTCGATCTATACGTCGCATGGGATGGTTCGCGCGGTCCTTGGCTCACCCAGTGACCCGGGAACGGTGGCCGGGGCGGCAACCGCCGCGCGGGAGAACGCCCGCGCGATCCGCGACGCCCTGTCCGGCGACGTCTTCGAGGCCCTCAACAGCGTGCACTTGCGGTTGTCTGCCGCGACGGCGAGCAACATCGAACCGGTGAGTCCCGGCGTGCTGCTGTACAGCGTCCTCGAGCGCCTCGCGGTCGTCGCGGGAGTCTTGGACTGGACGAGTCCGCGCGACGAGGCCTGGGTCTTCCTGCGCCTCGGACGCTCATTGGAACGCATCGACATGACGGCCCGACTGCTCAATGTCCGCCATGACCTGTTGTGGCCCGAGAGTGGTCCGGCCACGGCACTGCGTGCCGCTGGCGGCTTGCACGCGTTCCTGCGCGGCGGCCACCCGCTCGGTGGCGACGAGGTTCGCAGCTTCCTGGTGCTGGATCCGACGTTCCCCCGGTCAATGCTTGGCTGCGCAATCGTTGCCGAACAGGCTGCCCGCGAACTCGAGGCGATGGGTTCGGTGTCAACGCACGGGGGCATCCTGCGCACGGTGGGGCTGCTGCGCAGTGAGCTGGAGTTTGTGCCCAGCGATGCCGACCCGGACACCGTTGATCGCCTCGCCGACTACGCACTCGCGAGCGCGGCGGACGCGGGCAGCGAGGTTCGGGCGGCCTTCTTCCGGCAAATCGGCACTGTGGTTTGGAGCCATTGAGATGAGCTGGCGACTTGAGGTCACCCACCACACCGGATTGCGCTACTCCGACCCGGTCGCGGTGTCGTTCAACGAGGCCCGGATGACCCCTGCGGACGGTGGCGGCCAGCTGTTGATCGCCCATGAGTTACGGGTCACGCCGACCGCCAGGGTCGTTCCCTACACGGACTACTGGGGAACCCTGGTGGAGGCCTTCGATGTTCACGAGCCGCACACCACACTCGAGGTTGAATCCCGCAACGTCGTCGATACCCCGGGCCTCGGCGAACGACCGGAGGGTGTCAGTTGGGAGTTGCTCGCCGAGCCGGCTCTGCGAGACCAGCGCTGTGAGTTCCTGCGCCTATCGCAGTACATCGACGATGCCAGTTCCGACCCAGATCGGGCCGACGCGGTTGATCGGCTGCGTTCCCAGGCCACGCCCCGGGCCGCGATCGATTTGGCGATCGAGCAGGTTCGGGATCGGATGCACTACGCGACCGGAACGACCTCGGTGTCGACAACCGCCCACGAGGCATGGGCCAGTGGATTCGGCGTCTGCCAGGACTTCACCCACGCGACGCTGTCGCTGTTGCGGTCGGTGGGAATCCCGGCCCGGTATGTCAGCGGATACCTCTACGACGGCGATGGTGCGATCGGCGAGACGGTGACCGGCGAGAGTCATGCCTGGGTCGAGGCTTGGGATGGCGCCTGGTTGCCCCTGGATCCGACGAATGGCCAGCCGGTGGATGAGGGCCACACCGCCGTTGCTCGGGGTCGCGACTACGCGGATGTGAGCCCGCTCAAGGGCGTCTATTCCGGTGGGATTTCTGAAGAGATTGGTGTGAAGGTCTCGCTAACCCGGTTGCCGCGCTAGTCCCAGCCTTTGTAGGCCCGTACTTCGGCTGACGCCGAGGCGGCCATCTGCGCCAACCGCGTTTGTTCGTCGGGGCTCAGTTGTTCGGCCGGCGCGACGCTGGTGTGAATCGTAAAGACGATCGATTCGCTGACTGGCAATTTGCGCAGGGTTTGCCGTTCGATCCGCAGCCACGGGAAGTCATGCAGCAGAGCACCGCTGGTGACTTGCTCAGCGGCAGCGGGGACTGCTCGAGTCGGTAGGTACAACTCATCGGTGTCCAGCAGGGTCCAGTTGGATCGGGCCAAGAGCTGCTCTGGCTGCATCCGGTCGAACACCGCATCAACTGCCTTGCCCAGCCGCTGCTCATAACCTGGAACGGGCTCGTGAATCCCCGCCATGTTCTGACCGAGTTTGTCTCGCAGCCGCCACCGCGAGGTGAAGCAGACCGATGCTGCCGTCAGGACCCAGCCGTCGTCGGTCTTGTCCAGAACGCAGAAGTCCTCTGCGACCAGTCGACCGGCAACTTCGATCGGATGACCATCGGTCGTTGGAGTCACCCGACCCGAGGTCCGATCAGTCACCTTGCCCTCACCGACGACGAACGTGTCGCCATGGTATTTCGTCAGGTGCGCAAGGAGGATCGCCAACAACTCACGTGAACCAGCGAGTCCAGCGGGCTGCGTCGCGACGACCTCGTCGTGGATGTCGCCGAGCAGCTCGTCCTTGCGGATCAACTCGCCATGCCGCGCGTCGCCGATGGTCAGCCATTGCGCGATCGGAATGGGCCTGGTTCCCACCGACCACCGGAACGTGCGCCCGTCGATGGGCGGTGTGATGCCCGCGAGGCGCGATCGGGACGCGAGTGGCGCCGGTTGGTCAGCTTCGGGCTGGTCCATGGTGCTCAGTTTGCGTGCAGAGCCTCATTGAGGCCGCCCCACGTTCCGCTGCGGGTTACTGCCTCAAGCGCACCGCTGACCGAGTTGCGGCGGAACAGCATGTTGGAGGCTCCGGACAACTGCCTGCCTTTGACGACCAAACCGTCGGGCAGGGTGATCTTCGATCCGGCCGTGATGTAGCAGCCAGCTTCCACGACGCTGCCGTTTCCGAGCGAGATGCCGACACCGGCGTTGGCACCGATCAAACAACCAGTCCCGATGGAGATGACCTCGGACCCACCACCGGACAAGGTGCCCATGATCGAGGCTCCACCACCGATGTCGGAACCGTCACCCACGACGACCCCGGCGGAGATCCGACCCTCGACCATCGACGCACCGAGTGTGCCAGCGTTGAAGTTGCAGAACCCCTCGTGCATGACCGTCGTGCCGTCGGCCAGGTGGGCACCTAAGCGGACCCGGTCGGCGTCCGCGATGCGGACCCCGGTCGGCACGACGTAATCGGTCATCCGCGGGAACTTGTCGACGCCGTACACGGTCAGATGCTGACCCTTGCCGTAGGCGCGCATTCGAGTGGCGGCCAGGTCGTCCAGGCTGACTGGCCCCAGATTGGTCCAGGCAACATTGGCCAGCAGTCCGAAGATGCCATCCAGGTTGATGCTGCGAGGGACGACCAGTCGGTTGGAGAGCAGGTGGAGACGCAAGTAGGCATCGGCGGCGTCAAGCGGCGGCGCTGATAGGTCTGAGATGGATGTGCGCACGGTGGTGATCCGAACCTCCCGAATCGGATCGAGATAGATCCCCGCGCCAAGGCCTTCGACATCCAGTGGGTCCGCCGACAGTGCGGGCGCCGGGTACCAGGCGTCGAGTAGTTGCTCGCCGTAGTAACTTGCCAAACCCAGACCTGCGGCTGCGGAGGAAACCAATTGCGTCGTAGATGCGCTCACGCGGCTACGGTACTTGCGTGACCGAAATCAACGCACCGCGCCTAGACCTGTCCACCGGGGTAGTGGAGTTGGCTGCTGCGCTGATTGACATTCCCAGCGAGTCACTGGACGAGGGCCCGATCGCGGATGCGGTCGAACGTTCCCTTCGACCGCTCGCTCACCTGGAGGTTCACCGCGACGGCAACACGATCCTGGCCAAGACGAATACCGGCGCCTCCCAGCGAGTGGTGATCGGGGGCCACCTCGACACCGTTCCGCCACACGGCAACGTGCCCCACCACATCGACGGCGACCGGCTCTACGGCCTTGGCGCGTGCGACATGAAGGGCGGTGTGGCCGTCAGCCTGAAGCTCGCCGCCGCCGTGACCGAACCTGTGTGGGACGTGACCTACCTGTACTACGAGGGCGAGGAGATTGACGCCCGGTACAACGGCCTGGCCCGCATCGCCCAGACTCATCCGGACTGGCTGTCCGGTGACTTCGCCATCCTGATGGAACCGAGCAACGCCGACATCGAGGCTGGCTGTCAGGGCTCGCTGCGGGTCGAGGTTGAGGTACTCGGTGAGCGCGCACACAGCGCTCGCGCGTGGATGGGGGACAACGCGATACACAAGGCCAACGAGATTCTCAATCGGTTGTCGGCGTACCAGCCCCGCGTCGTTGTGGTCGACGGGTTGGAGTATCGGGAAGGCATGAACGCGGTCGGGATCAGTGGGGGCGTTGCTGGCAACGTCATCCCCGATCGAGCAGTCGTGACCGTCAACCATCGCTACGCCCCGTCAACCATGCCCGAGCAGGCGTTGGTCAACGTGCAGGAGCTATTCGACGGGTTCGCGGTCACGGTTGTTGATAGCGCACCGGGCGCATTGCCGGGACTGAGCCACCCGGCGGCAGCCGCCTTCGTCAAAGCACTCGGTGCCACGCCAGCCCCGAAGTTCGGCTGGACCGATGTTGCGAGGTTCAGCGAGCTCGGGGTTCCGGCGGTCAACTACGGACCAGGCGATCCGTCGCTGGCCCACCACCGTGACGAGTACGTGACCATCGACCAGTTGCACGCTTGTCATGACGCGCTCACCCGCTGGCTCACCGGCAGCTGAGCGCCGATCGCCCTGGGGCTTCCGGTGGATTGCGGGTGCTTGCCGATCCCTGCGCGGGACTTCGATCGGATCGATCGAATTGTGGGCCAGGATTGGTTCACCGTGACTACGGTTGCGCCATGACCGATGACCAGCAACCCGGCGACGTGGGTCCCGGAATCCCGGAGCGCCAGTACGGCCAAGTCGTGGTCCGACGGGAATTGGCCGCAGCGGCCACCTCCGATCAGCAACTCCTCGATGTCAGGAATCCCGATGATTGGGCGCACGCGGACCCGTGGCGCGTCCTGCGGATCCAAGCAGAGTTCGTCGAGGCGTTCGATGCGCTTGCCAGCCTCGGTCCCGCGGTCAGCATCTTCGGCAGCGCACGCACCGCGAGTGACGACCCGAGCTACGCGGCCGCCGAGCAGTTCGGTCGCATCCTGGCCGACTCCGGTTGGGCGGTTATCAGTGGCGGCGGTCCAGGAATTATGGAGGCGGCGAACAAAGGTGCCTGTGAGGCCGGCGGAGTATCGGTCGGTCTAGGTATTGAGCTTCCCTTCGAGCAGCGGTTCAACCACTGGGTCGACATCGGGATCCACTTCCGCTACTTCTTCGCCCGCAAGACCTGCTTCGTCAAGTACGCCCAAGCCTTCGTGGTCTTTCCGGGCGGATTCGGCACTCTGGACGAGACGTTCGAGGCGCTGACCCTGGTGGAGACCCACAAGGTCACCTCCTTCCCCGTGATCCTGATGGGTAAGGACTACTGGGCGGGTCTGCTTGAGTGGATTCACCAGACCATGCTTGTCCAGGGCAAGATCGCTCCAGTGGACTTGGCCGTGCTGCATGTGACCGATGATCCGCAAGAGGCGCTGGAAATCATCGAACGGGCGGCCGCCGAACACCGGTCTCCCAGCGCCGGACCGTTGTTGCGCGCCCCGGCCGTGAGGAGCGCGGACGGCCCCGGTGGCGCAACAACGCCCGCCGATCCACGCGGTTCGGGGTCAGCGGACGGCCCCGGTGGCGAGATGGTTCCGTGAAGGCAACAGCCTCTCGGGCGCTGTGCGTCTTCAGCGCGTCGAGTGAACGGATCGACGGCCGCTACCTGGAACTCGCGCAGGAAGTCGGCCAGCAGATGGCGGCGCGGGGAATCGACCTAGTGTCCGGCGGCGGGAACATCTCAACGATGGGCGAACTGGCCCGGACGGTCCGGGCTGGCGGCGGCCACACCACCGGTGTGATTCCCAGGGCACTGCTGGCCTGGGAGGTGGCGGACAGGGACGCCGATGAGCTGTTGGTCACCCAGGACATGCGCGAGCGCAAAGGCTTGATGGATTCCCGCAGTGACGGATTCCTGACCCTGCCTGGTGGGATCGGGACACTCGAGGAGCTACTCGAAGCGTGGGTCGGTCGCACGCTCGGCATGCACCGCAAGCCCGTGGTGATCCTGGATCCGTGGGGTGACCTGGCGAAGCTGCGTGAACTCATCGACTCGATGTTGGCGTCCGGGCTGGTACGACCCGCTGCCGCAGCAGACGCCCACTGGTACTCGGATCCGACGGAGGCGCTCGACTCGATCCAGCGAGCCTGGGAGGCGGGGGAAGGTCGCGCGGCCGCATCGATCGCGCAACCCTCGGGCCACCCGGAGGAATGGCTTGAGGCCGACTGACGTGCGGCCCGGCCTCATCCACCCCGGGGCTATGTGGCTCGGCTATTGAGGCGCGCTGGTCGCGGCGATGAAGGTCGCAGTGGCGGTCTTCCCGCTCACGGACCCCAACGCAATGGCGGAGTCGCCTTTGACAACCGATCCGGGCGCCGCTGATGCCCGGTTGCGAGAGACCTTTGTCGTCGAGTTGAGGGCATAGGCCACGGTGTACCCGTCGGAGGCCTTGACGGTGATCGCCTTGGCAGTCACATCTGTCACCGTTCCCCGCACCATGCGCATGGTTACCGCGTTGCCGTCCGCGCCTCGCATCGTGAAGTCGCCGTGCTCAACGCCGCCGATCGCGCCAGGCAGCAGTCCCATCAAGCCGCCCTGCCCTGGATCCTGGCCCAGCCGTTGGCCTGGACCCTGGCCGCCCGGTCGACCCTGACCCGGCGTTTGTTGATTGTCCTCGCCGGACCTGTCGCGCTCGCGGCCCATGAAGCCATGCCGACCGCGATCTCCGAAGCCGCGCCCATCGCCGTCGGCCCAAGTATCACCTCGACGATGGTTGTCATTGCCGAGGTTGCCGGTGGCCGCCGCAACGCCGATCGCGGCGCCGCCAATCAGCATGAAGGTCACGACGATGCCGCCGACCAATGCTGCCAACCGCGCCCAATTCGACGCGAACAGTCCGTGCGGTTCGCCGCTGTCGGGACCGCCACCGCCCGGTCCGCCACTACTGGGGGGAGTCGCGGGTGGGTCGGTAGGAGGAGCCCCACCGGCGGGGTTGGTCCCACTGGTCGGCGCCGGATCGACGTTGAACGGAATCACACTGGTTGGTTGCGTGATCGATTCCGTAGGTTGTTCCGAGGCGTTGGTGTGGCTCTCGGGTGGGTCGGTGGCGTCCTTGCCTGGCATGGGTTTCCCTTCGACGTGTTCGCAGCTACCATCGCACGGGTTTGGCCGTGCCCCACCCTCCGTGGTGTCAGATGTTGGTAAGGGTTTGGCAAGGGCACTGATCACTGCCGCCATCGCCTAGGATTGGATCAGCGGCAGCCATTGCCGCAGCCAGCGGTCGCGGAAGGGCAAATATGACATTGGTCTTTGTTGTCCTCGGGATCGTTCTACTCGCTGCCATAGGACTGATCGCCGCAGGCCGACTTGGCCAGCTCGATTCGCCGACCCGTGATCGCCCGCCTGCCGGACTTCTGCCTGCTGATCCGACGCCGTCGGCTGTGCAGGGGGTGCGGTTCACCATTGCTGCTCGCGGCTATCGGATGGACGAGGTTGATTCCGCACTTCGGACATTGACCGCCGCATTGGCCAACCGCGACACGCGGATCGCCGAGCTTGAACAGGGACATCGATCGACCGACGGTCCGCAGCTGTTCACACCACCCGTTACCGCCGCCGGAGAGGGATCCCCATGACCACCATCACTTTCTCGGTTGATGTCGACGCACCCGCGCAACGGGTTTTCAATGCGGTGGTCGACTGGCGGGGGCAGGATCTATGGATTCCCGCCACGACCGTCAGACCAGGAAAGCAGGGCGGCATCGCGGTTGGTGGCGAGATCTCGGCAGTCACTGGCTTTGGACCCATTTCATTCCTCGACACGATGACCATCACCCGATGGGACGACCCAGTCCGCGTTGACGTGCTGCACACCGGTCGCGTTGTGCGCGGAATTGGCATCATGCGAGTGCAGGAACTCGGTCCTGACCGGAGCCGTTTCTACTGGGCGGAGGATCTCGATCTGCCGCTCGGCGTCCTCGGACAGGTAGGCTGGCTGGTGATCAAACCGGCTTTTGCCCTCGGAATGAAGGTGTCACTTCGCAAATTCGCAAGCCTGGTCGAATCTGGCGAGTTGGGTACGCGAGTGGCCTAGCTGCAGCACAATAGAGACGCACGTCGGACCACACGAGCGATCAAGGTCGCGGATGCGGAATAATCATCGAGTTGGCGTGACAATCCACGCGCACTCAAAGCGACGAAAGGGGACGGGCTATGGCGGCAATGAAGCCGCGGACGGGCGATGGCCCACTCGAGGTCACTAAGGAAGGCCGCGGGATCGTCATGCGTGTTCCGCTTGAAGGCGGCGGTCGCCTCGTTGTCGAGATGACGCCCGATGAGGCAAAGGATCTAGGCATCCAGCTCAGCGCCGTGGCCGGCTAAGTCGTCTGAATGGTGATCGAAGATGCCAACTTGCGCCTGCAACTTGTCCCCTTGGACGTGTTGCAGGCGCTCGGCGTCTCAGCCGATGACGATGAGCAATCGGCCGTAGCCACACCACTGACCGCGACGGTGTCCGGACCACCGGCCAACATCATCGTCGCGTCGTCGACACCCGGGCCCGATGGCGTCGTCGCCGATGACATCGCACTTCGGGTGGCCGCCAGCCACCGCATCGACGTTGCTCGCCGGATGCAGCGGGCCGACGCAACCGGCTCGGCTGGCGAAATCGTTGAGATTGACCTGGAAGACGACACCACTGAGTCGCTCCTCGTGCTCGGTATGGGTGATGGCGGAGTAGCCGCGGCGCGAGAGGCGGGTGCCAAACTGGCCCCCAGACTCGGCGGCGCCGATGTGGTCCTCTGTGACGTCACGGCGACGCTGTCGCGCGCGTCGCTGGAAAGCTTCTGTGAGGGCCTGCTGTTGGCCTCCTACCATTTCAGCCGCAAGAGCGAGCAGCCGGAATCTTCGACCACGGTGGTCCAACTTGTCGTGCCTTCGGTCGCGACCGTCCAGGCTGTGCTTACGCGGGCGCAGGCGGTCTCGCAGGCTGTGTTCTTGGCCCGCGATCTGGCGAATGCCCCATCCAACGAAAAGAACCCGACCACGCTGGCCGACCAATCGCGGCAACTGGCCAAGCAAGCCAAACTGCGCTACCGCGTTATCGATGCCGCAGGCCTCGAACGTGGGGGCTTTGGCGGGTTACTCGCGGTTGGTGGCGGGTCAGTGCAACCGCCGAATCTGATCGTGCTGGAGCATCGCGGCGAGATCGCTGCGCCGCGCGTGGTGTTGGTCGGCAAAGGCATCACGTTCGACTCCGGGGGGCTATCGATCAAGCCTCCCGAGGGCATGCCGTTGATGAAGACCGACATGAGCGGTGCCGCCGCCGTACTCGGGGTGATGTCCGCGCTGGCCGAGCTCAAGGTCACGACCAACGTCGTGGCCTTGCTCGCGTGCGCGGAGAACATGCCCAGCGGCAGTGCCTACCGGCCAGGCGACGTGGTTCGTCACTACGGCGGCCAGACCTCGGAGGTGCGCAATACCGACGCCGAGGGCCGCATGGTCCTCGCCGACGCATTGGCGTACGCGGCTGCGAGGCTGCATCCGGACGCCATCATCGACGTGGCCACGCTGACCGGAGCGGCGACACTCGGTCTGTCGCGCGTGTTCGGCGCGCTCTACTCGGCTGATGATGGCTTGGCGCTGGCGCTTGAACGTGCCGCTGACGAGAGCAACGACCGGCTTTGGCGGATGCCGCTGGTCAATGAGTACCGATCCTCGCTGGATTCCCCGATCGCCGATATCTCCCACGTGAGCGACGGGTCGGTTGGTGGCGGATCGATTACCGCAGCGCTCTTCCTCCGCGAGTTCACCGCTGGCAAGCGCTGGGCACACCTGGATATTGCCGGTCCGGCCCGTGCCGAGGCGGCTCGCGCTGAACTGACCCGTGGAGCGACCGGCTATGGCGTCAGGCTGCTGCTGCGCTGGCTATCCAACGCCCCGAACCTCTGGTAGCCACTGTGGTGGTGGATCCTCGCCGCTGGGTGTCGACAATTCACCATCACGGGATCAATTCACCATCAAAGCGTCACGAGCAACGGCCCTCGGGCCCGTGGATCTCCGTCAGGAGCCGTGTTTCACAGCGATCAGTAGTCCATCGCCCAACGGCAAGAGCACGCTGACCAGGCTCTCGTTCAACTTGACCGCATCAGCGAGTTCGCGTAGTGCAACGGTGTGAGCCTCGCGATTAGACGGATCGGCAACGGCGCCGTTGTTGCCGAGTGCACCCTCGATGATCAAGGCACCACCCTGGCGAAGTAGTCGCAGGGACTGGGTCAGGTAGGAGGCGGGGTTGGTGCCAATGTCGTTGATGACGACTAGGTCATACGCGGCGTCCGCCAAGCGGGGCAGGACTTCAGCGGCCTGACCGGTGATCAATCGCGCCCGACCAGCATCGATGCCGGCCTCAGCGAACGCTTCCTTGGCTGCGGTGTGGTGATTGGCGTCGGCATCGATGGAGGTGAGTACGCCGTCGGCTGGCATCGAACCGAGTATCTGCAAGCCGGTGACGCCCACGCATGTGCCGACCTCAACGACGGCCTTCGCCTGGACAGCCGCTGTGAGCGTTGAGATCGCCGCTGCCTCGGTTGGTGACGGACTGGCCAGACCGCGCTCAGTGCCACGCTTACGCGCGCTGATCATGGCCTCGGACTCGTCCTGCCAGTTGTCGACGTAGTTCTCGGTGTCGGCGCTGATAGCGCACCTCCGTGGTTGCGATGGTTCAGTGGAAGGGGGTCTGGGCTAGAGGGTAGTCGGGTGAGCGCCGCTGCCGTGGGCCGATCCACCACAAAGTGCCAGTCAGGTTTCGGTTCTGATGTTGCGGTAGGTACCGTTCACTGTTGCCTGCGCTCGCCCGCGCTCGCCCCATGACGATCATCGGCCAGCAAGGAGCATCACGATGAGCGACGAGAACCATCCTCCCTCGGAGCAGTCGGGAGAAGGCGACCCCTCAGTTTCGCCGCCCCCACCCGAGCAGGCTGTGCCGTCCGCGTACGAGCCACCCACGTACCAGCCACCTGCGTACGAGACACCCGCCGAACAGACCCAGCCCCAGGCCGGGTACGAGCAGCCCCAGGCCGGGTACGAGCAGCCCCAGGCCGGGTACGAGCAGCCCCAGGCCGGGTACGAGCAGCCCCAGGCCGGGTACGGACAACCGCAGCCTGGGTACGGACAACCCGCCTATGCGCCGTACC
>JAGNDY010000026.1:0-10643 GCA_018003655.1 Candidatus Nanopelagicales bacterium | reverse complement strand
CAGCCCCAGGCCGGGTACGAGCAGCCCCAGGCCGGGTACGAGCAGCCCCAGGCCGGGTACGAGCAGCCCCAGGCCGGGTACGGACAACCGCAGCCTGGGTACGGACAACCCGCCTATGCGCCGTACCAGTACACGACCCCGATTCCTCCGCTACCCAAGACTCCTGCGATGGGCACCCCATCGGAAGGCAGCAGCGCCACCAAGAAGGCCGTAATCGCTGGGGTGGTTGCCGGCCTGATCGCCGGTGGCGTGGCCGGTGCCGGTGGCTACCTCATTGCCGATTCGACCTCTGGCAACTCCGTCGCGAGTGGGCAGGGTCAGTTCAACCCCGCCGATCCAAAGAACCTGTCGCCGCGAGCAGATAACTCGATTGCCGCCATCGCCAAGAAGATGCTCCCGCAGGTCGTCTCGATCCAGGTGAGGTCTGGCGACAGTGGTGGCACTGGGTCGGGGTTTGTCATCCGTCCCGACGGATACCTCATGACCAACAACCACGTCGTCCGGGCCGGTGGGCAAGGCACTCCTGAGGTGACCGTCCAATTCAACGATGGCTCGACGAGTCCGGCGAAGATCGTCGGAACGAGTCCGGCATATGACATCGCCATCCTGAAGGTGAGCAAGGAAGGGCTGCCAGCGGCCACCTTAGGCAACTCCGACCAGGTCGTCGTCGGGGATGCCGCTGTGGCAATTGGCTCGCCCTTGGGCCTCGACGGAACCGTCACCAGCGGAATCATTAGTTCTCTTCGACGCCCCGTAACGACGGGCGGACAAGGCGAGGCGTCGTTCATCAGTGCCCTGCAAACAGACGCCGCGATCAACCCCGGCAACTCCGGTGGGCCCCTGGTTAACAGCGAGTCACAGGTCATCGGCGTGACCTCGGCGATCGCCACACTCGGATCGGCCCAAGGCGGCGAGAGCGGATCGATCGGGCTCGGCTTCGCTATCCCCATCAACATCGCCAAGCGGATCGGCGACGAGATCATCGCGACCGGGAAAGCGGTTGTGCCAATCGTCGGCGTCCAGATCAACCTGGAATACCCCGGACCTGGCGCCGAGGTCAAGAGTTCGGTTTCCGGTGGCCCCGCTGCCAGCCAGGGGATTAAGGCTGGCGACGTCATCGTGGCAGTCAACGGGCAGCAGATCGACAACGCGACCGATTTGTTGTCATCGATTCGCACCTTCTCGCCTGGAGAAACCATCACGCTGACGGTGGCCAGTCCTGGCGGATCTACCAAGGACGTCAAGGTCAAGCTCGACGGCAAGAACGGCTAGCCAGCTAGGGCCGAAGCGCCAGCAACGCTGAGGTCGGGTGCAACGGGCGCCAGCGGTCGGGGCGTCAGGTGGCGTCCGGATCGAGGCGAGCCGACGTTGGTTTGGGCCCCGGGAGACCGCCGACAGCAGGGGCTCCCGGCGTACCTGCATCACTGGCCCCGGCCGCCCCAGCATCGGCAATCGGTGCGGACTTCTCAGCGCTAGCTGCCGGCTTCGTGTCGAAGGTGGGCTCTGCCAACGCGGAAGAGATGATTCGCTTGGGGTGAAGGTCGGCCACGCTGCGCAGGTCGTTCTTGATGCCCTCGATGTCCACGCCGGTGCCGCCGAGGTCTTTCTGGGCGCTTTGGGCCATCTCCCGCAGGCGCCGGACCAGCCTGCCAGCGTCGGCTGCGGCTTTCGGAAGTTTGTCCGGTCCGAAGATCAGCAACGCCACCACTGCCAACAGCAGTAGTTCGCCCCAACCCACGTCCAACATTTGGCTAGTGTCCCTCAGCCACGGCCGCTACGCACGCACTCATCAGCTTCGACTTGCCGGGGTTAGGCCCAGACTCATGCCGGCCAGGCCACGAGGACGAGCCATCAGGGTGTCGGCGATCTGCGCGATGGCCTGTGCCGCAGGGGACGCAGGGTCGGACACAATCAGCGGTACCCCCGCATCGCCGCCTTCCCGCAGACGCACTTCGAAGGGCACCCGACCCATCAGCGGGGTCTCGGATCCCAATTCGCGGGTGAGCGATTCGGCGACCAGCGCACCGCCGCCGGTGCCGAACAGATCGATCGGCTCGCCGCAGTGCGGGCATGGGAAGCCACTCATGTTCTCAACCACGCCGAGGACGCGCTGATGCGTTTGTTGGGCCAGCATGCCTGCTCGGATGGACACTTCCGCGGCTGCGGGCTGTGGGGTGGTGACGACCAGAATCTCGGCTCGCGGAAGTAGTTGACCGACGGAGATTGCCACGTCGCCGGTTCCCGGCGGCAGGTCGAGCATCAGCACATCCAGGTCGCCCCAGTAGACGTCGGTCAGGAACTGGTCCAGCGCGCGGTGAAGCATCGGCCCCCGGAATGCAACGGCCTGGGTGACTCCACCGGGTTTGAACGGGAGCATCGAAATGACGTTCACGCCGTGTGCTTCCGGCGTTAGCAGCATGCCGTCCACCACTGTTGGTGCCTCAACAACGCCAAGCATCCGAGGGATCGAGTGGCCGTAGATGTCGGCATCCACTAGGCCCACGCGCAGGCCACGTTCAGCGAACGCCACGGCCAGGTTGGCGGTGATTGAGGACTTGCCGACGCCACCTTTGCCGGATGCCACAGCAATGATCTTGGTGGTGTTGCCCGGACGGTTAAACGGGTTGTCTTTGGCCGGACCCTGCAGCATCTCCCGCAGACTCGTGCGCTGCTCGTCACTCATGACGTCGAGAACGACACTGACGCCGGCGACTCCGGGAACCTTCGAAACGGCCTCGGTCACTCGCGTAACGATCTCGTCACGCATCGGACAACCGCCCACGGTCAACCAGACCTCAACGCCAACGGTGCCGTCGTCGGCGATGTCGACCGACTTGACCATTCCGAGATCGGTAAGCGGGCGATGGATCTCTGGATCCTGGACCGTGGCGAGGGCGGCATCGATCCGATCGCGCGAGATGTCAGACATGCCAACGATGCTACGTTTCCGACCGCTCCGCATCGTCGTCGGCGTGGTCGTCGTTGAGGTGGGTCAGTAATTCCCGCAACTCCGATCGCATGAAGTCCCGGGTGGTGACTTCCCCGAGGCCAAGGCGCAGGGCAGCCATCTCGCGGGCAAGGTAGTCGGTGTCGGCGATCAACCGGTCGGTGTCGGCACGGTCCTCTTGGTACTGAACACGGTCACGATCGGACTGGCGGTTCTGGGCCAACAAGATCAACGGTGCAGCGTAGGAGGCTTGCAGTGACAACAACAGGGTCAAGCCGATAAAAGGCCAGGTATCGAAGCGCAGACTCTGCGGCGCGAGCAGGTTCCACAACACCCAGGTCAAAACAAAAGCCGTCATGTAGCCGATGAAGCGCCACGACCCAAGGAAGCGGGCAATTCGTTCCGACAGCTTGCCGACGGTTTCCGGATCGACAGTCACCTTCAGCGAACGTCGTTGCTCGAGTGGCTGATCGATTCGTGACCGATCACGAGAAATCGCCCGGCGATGTGAACGCGAGTCAGCCATGCTCGACTCCTGTCACTTGTTCGCGCCAGTCTTCCGGCAGCATGTGGTCGATGACGTCGTCAACAGTGACGCAGCCCAGCAAGTGGTCGGCACCGTCGATGACGGGCAATCCCACGAGGTTGTAGCGCGCGAACTGCTGCACGACCTCGTCCAGGCCCGTATCTGGCGTGACAGCCTCGACCTCGTTGTCGATGACCGCCGAGACGAGCGTGCCCGGCAGTTCCCGCAGCAGCCGCTGAAAGTGCACCACGCCAAGGAATCGGCCGGTTGGTGTCTCCAGTGGCGGCCGGACGACGTAGACCTGAGCGGCCAGGGAGGGCGGCAGGTCGGGGTTGCGGATCCGAGCCAGTGCCTCGGCCACGGTCGCGTCGGCCGCGATCACGATCGGTTCGGTGGTCATCATGCCGCCAGCGGACTTCTCGTCGTAGGTCAGCAGTCGCCGCAGATCTTCGGCATCGTCGGGCTCAACCAAGCCAAGCAGTTCTTCGGCCCGCTCCGGAGTGAGCTCGCTTAGCAGGTCCGCTGCGTCGCCGGGGTCCATCTCTTCCAGGATGTCGGCGGCGCGATCGTCGTCGAGCATTGCCAACACGGCGACCTGATCGGCGTCCGGTAGCTCCTCCAGCACGTCGGCAAGCAGGTCATCGTCCATGCTCTGGGCGACCTCGAGTTGCCGTTTGAAGGGGAGGTCGTGGATCAGGCTGGCGATGTCGGCTGGGCGAAGGTCGTCGATGGCGCTGAGCAGGGAATCGGCGGGTTGGTCTGGCTGCTCGACCGAAGGATCGGAGATCTCGTCCCAGTCGAGCGTGAGGGTCTCGCCACGTCGTCGCAGACCACTGCCGGCCTTGCGCACGAAGTACTTGGCGATGACCCAGTCGCGTTGCCGGTTCTGGTCGATTCCGACGTCGACGACGGTGACCGGTTCCCCGGTCGTCCGGACGGTTACTTTTCGGTCGAGGAGCTGGGCCATGACCAGCGTCTCAGCCGGGCGGGGTGCGAATCGGCGCATGTTGACTAACCCGGTGGCGATGGCGTGTCCGCTCTCGATGGCGGTGATGCGCGTCATCGGTAGGAAGATCCGATGCCGGGGTGAGACCTCCAGGACCATGCCATGGACCCTCGCCGGGCTGCCGTCGGTTCGGAGCATGACGACGACGTCGCGGACCTTGCCGAGTTGATCGCCGTTGGGGTCAAACACGGCCGATCCGGCAAGGCGAGCGACGAACGCGCGTGTCGTCAGTCCGGCCATATGGCGAGGCTACCCAAAAGATCGCGGCTAAGACGCGATCGAAACTGCTTGGCCAGTGGCCGGAACTGGCCGGGAATCGTGTCGGTCACCACGATTTGTCGGAGGGCTTTGGTGACTCAGAGTGGGCCGGTGCGAGACTGGGAGGATCAAATACTCGCCTCAAACTCGTGGGAGCAAGCTGTGCGCAGCCCAAAAGCGTTCTTCCGCCCGCTAGCTGTTGGAGCTCCTGCTCCGCTCTATGACGTGCCCTTCCGGCCATCTCGGATGATCCACTTCTTCGATCCCAGCAACGAGCGTATGGCGGCGAAGGTGCCGGATATCGCCAAGCAGGTAGACGTGCTCCTCGGCAATCTTGAGGACGCCATTGCGGCTGACAAGAAGGAAGCCGCGCGCGATGGCCTGGTCGCGATCGCCAATGCGACCGACTTCGGCACCACGCAGCTATGGACGCGGATCAACAGCCTCGATTCGCCCTGGGTACTCGACGACCTACTCAC
The DNA here is from genome assembly GCA_018003655.1 of Candidatus Nanopelagicales bacterium. NCBI lineage: Bacteria > Bacillati > Actinomycetota > Actinomycetes > Candidatus Nanopelagicales > Candidatus Nanopelagicales bacterium. Next base: position 5,427 of record JAGNDY010000026.1, on the reverse strand, counting down.
ACTGGTGCCCGCGATCGGTAACAAACTCGACGTGATCATGGTCCCCAAGGTGGAAGGTCCGGAGGACATCCACTACATCGATCGTCTGCTCGCCCAGTTGGAGGCCAAGGCCGGGATCGATCGGCCGATCCTGGTGCACGCGATCCTGGAAACGGCCGCCGGCGTGGCCAATGTGGAGGAGATCGCGGCCGCGAGCCCGCGTATGCAGGGCATCTCGCTCGGCCCGGCGGACTTGGCCGCAAGTCGGCGAATGAAGACCACCCGTGTCGGTGGCGGACACCCCAGCTACCTTGTGCGCACCGACCCGGTCGGCGACGACATCACCGGCGATCGCGCGACGGCTCAACAGGACCTCTGGCATTACACGATCGCTCGCATGGTCGATGCCTGCGCCGCCAACGGCATCCTCCCGTACTACGGCCCATTCGGTGACATCGCTGACGTGGTCGCCTGCGAGGACCAATTCCGCAATGCGTTCCTGCTGGGGTGCGTCGGAACCTGGACACTTCACCCCAAGCAGATCGAGATCGCGCGGCGGGTGTTCAGCCCCGAGGTCGCTGATGTCGCCTGGGCCAAGCGCGTCGTCGAGGCGATGGGCGACGGCACGGGCGCTGCCATGATCGACGGCAAGATGCAGGACGACGCGACTTACAAGCAGTGTCAGGTTGTCCTCAGCCTGGCGCGTGCGCTGGCCGATCGTGACCCGGAACTGGCCGTTGCCTACGACCTGAACGGGAGCTGATCACGATGGCAGACCCCCAGAGTTCACAACGCCCACGTCGTTCGGTCCTGTACATGCCCGGGGCGAACGAGCGCGCGTTGGAGAAGGCCAAGACGCTGGAAACCGACGCATTGATCCTCGACCTGGAGGACGCAGTCGCCCCGGATGCGAAGTCCCAGGCGCGCGAGCGCGTATGCGCGGCAGCGACGTCCGGTGAATACGGCGACCGCGAGATCACCATCCGCATCAACGGCCTCGGGACGCAGTGGCACGACGCGGACCTGGCTGCCGCCGTTGCTGCCAAGCCAGCCGCAATCGTTGTCCCAAAGGTCAATTCCGCCGACGAGGTGCGCCGGCTAGACGCCGCGATCACTGCCGCCGGTGGCGACGAAACCATTGCGCTGTGGGCCATGATCGAGACGCCCGAGGCCGTGGCGAACGTTGCCGACATCGCTCGTGCTAGCGACAGATTGCAGGTATTGGTCATGGGCACCAATGACCTGGTTGCCGAACTGCACGCCGCGCATGTGCCGGGCCGCACTCCGATTCTCACGGCGTTGAGCCTGTGCGTCATGGCCGCCCGCGACGCTGGTAAGCAGTTGCTCGATGGGGTCTACAACGACGTGAAGAACCCCGAGGGCTTTGCGGCCGAGTGCCTGCAGGGCCGTCAGTTCGGCTTCGATGGCAAGACCCTTATCCACCCCAGCCAGCTGGAGCCCGCCAACCGCCTCTTCGCGCCGTCCCCGGCCGAGGTCGAGCACGCGAATGCCGTCATCGCCGCATTCGATGAGGCGACCGCGGCGGGCAAGGGCGTGGCGACCGTGAACGGAAAACTGATCGAGAACCTCCACGTTGCTGATGCTCACCGCATCCTCGCATTGGCAACCGCGGCAGGGATCACGGTCACAAGCAGCGAGGGTCAGCCGTAAGCCGATTTTGCTCTGAGCGATACTCATAGAGGTCGTTTTCGCGCACTGTGCCCGCCGCCGACCAGAGGTAGTTCCGCCATCGTTTTGCCGATTAGCTCAAGGAGTGCCAGATGGGACGGCTTGCCCAGACCGAAGGTCTGAATGAAGTCCAGATCGAGATCCTCAACGCGGTGCACGAATTCACAGAAAAAGAGATCATCCCCGTCGCCCAGCAGCTTGAGCACGCCGACGAATACCCGACCGACATCGTCGAGGGCATGAAGGAGATGGGCATCTTCGGGCTGATGATCCCCGAGGAGTACGGCGGTCTCGGCGAATCCCTGCTGACTTACGCGCTGTGCATCGAGGAGATCGCCCGCGGCTGGATGAGCGTCAGCGGCGTCGTCAATACCCACTTCATTGTGGCGTGGATGATCATGCAGCACGGCACCGACGAGCAGAAGCAGAACTACCTGCCGCGGATGGCCACCGGCGACTTGCGCGGCTCCTTTTCGATGTCTGAACCGGGCTGTGGGTCCGATGTCGCGGCGATTACCTCCAAGGCCGTCCATCGTGGCGACGAGTGGGTCCTCAACGGCCAGAAGATGTGGCTGACCAACGGTGGCTCGTCAACGCTGTGCGCCGTGCTGGTTCGCACCGATGAGGATGCGCCTGAGGGTGCCTCGGTCTACAAGAAGATGTCGACGTTCTTGATTGAGAAGCCCGCTGGCTTCGGCGAGGTGCTTCCCGGTCTCACGATTCCCGGCAAGATCGAAAAAATGGGCTACAAGGGCGTGGACACGACTGAACTGGTCATGGAGGACTTTGTCCTGCCAGGCGATGCGCTGCTCGGTAGCGAGGTCGGCCGCGGCTTCTACCAGATGATGGACGGCGTCGAGGTGGGTCGCGTCAACGTGGCTGCTCGCGCCTGTGGTTTGGCCAACCGAGCGTTCGAGCTAGGCGTCGACTACGCCCAGCAGCGGGTCACTTTCGGCAAGCCGATCGCCGAGCACCAAGCGGTGGCATTCCGGCTCGCGGAGATGGCCACCAAGGTCGAAGCCGCTCACCTGATGATGGTCAAGGCAGCAGTCAAGAAGGACACCGGCGAGCGCAACGACCTGGAGGCTGGCATGGCCAAGTACCTGGCCAGCGAGTACTGCAAAGAGGTCGTCGAAGATTCGTTCCGCATCCACGGCGGCTATGGCTACTCGAAGGAATACGAGATCGAGCGCCTCTACCGCGAAGCTCCGATGCTGATGATCGGCGAGGGAACTGCCGACATTCAGCGCATGATCATCGCGCGTCGTTTGCTGGAGGACTACAAGCTGCGAGGTTAGCCCGAGAGTCGGGCGGCCGCCTCGGCCAACCAATAACTGAGCTAACCGTCAGTGTCGGAGAACGCCACCGTGCCGGTGAGCCTCGGTCGACGACGAAGCCCGCCACGTCGCAAACTTGCTACGGGTTGGATGTCCACTCCCCGCAAGGCCTGCATCGGGAGACTACAACTGCTTGGATTCGCGCATGAGCGATGCGCAAAAGACCGAAACTGCCGCTGGCCCATCGAGTGGATGGCGCCACTCCAAATACCTCGCCCTCGCTGCGATGCTCTTTGCCGTTGCGATGCTGTTCATCGACCAGACGATCATCTCGATCGCGGCACCCACAATTCAGGACGAGCTCGGCCTGTCCGAGGAGGGGGTGCAGTGGGTCGTCAACGGCTATCTGCTTGCGCTCTCGGCGTTCTTCCTCTTTGGCGGTCGGCTGTCTGACATCGTCGGCCACAAACGGATGGTCGTCGCGGGAACGGTCATATTCGCGGTGGCCTCAGCCATGTGTGGTTTGACCCCGGTTGGCGCGCTGTCGCAGAGTTGGATCATCGCCTTCCGAGTGTTGCAAGGCTTCGGCGGCGCAATCATGTTCCCGGCTGCGCTGGCACTTGTGGTGGCGGTCTTCCCGATCTCCGAACGCGGGAAGGCGCTGGCGCTGTTCTTCGGCTTGACGGGAGCCTTCACGGCTGTCGGTCCGATCGCTGGCGGATACCTCACTGAGTACGACTGGCGAGCGATCTTCTGGGTCAATGTGCCGGTGGCCATTCTGGCCGTAGTCCTCACGTTGCTAGCGAAGATTCCAGTGAACCGCAAGGACGAAAGCATGGACTGGGCTGGCGCGGCCCTCGTCGCGGTTGGCATGGCCTTGGCGGTCTTGGGCTTCCAGCAGTCGAGCGCCTGGGGCTGGAGCAGCCCACTAACGATCGGCTGTATCGCCGCTGGGTTGATCGTGTTGGCGATCTTCGTCTACGTCGAGACCAAGGTGGCAATGCCGCTGCTCAAGGTGCGGATCTTCCGCGGCCGAGCATTCAGCGTCGATAACCTCTCGCTGTTCCTCATCTCCGGCGCGTTCATTCCAGTGTTCTTCTTCATCAGTCTTTACGCGCAGATCTCACTCGGCTACAGCGCGACAAACTCAGGACTGTTCCTGATGTGGTTCTTCCTGGGCTTCGTCATCGCAGCCCAGGTTGGTGGCCGGATTCTGGACAAGACCGGCGCGAAGTCGGCCATGATCGTCGGCACCTTGGTCGCCACGGTCGGCTTCGTCATGTGGGCGCAACGACTGCCTGATCTCAACGGCAATGCGCTAGTGCCGTGGATCATCATTACCGGCGGAGGAATCGGACTCATGCTCGGTCCGGCCAACACCGATGCCGTCAACCGGGCGATTGACGCGTCCTACGGCGAGGTCAGTGGTGCCACTCAGACGATCCGCTACTTCGGCTCGAGTGTAGGAATGGCCATTCTCGGCACCATGCTGATCAGCGTCGTGACCAGTCGGATCACCACATCGCTGATCGGGTTCGGCGTGCCAGAGTCTCAAGCTGCCGACATCGCCAGTCGGGCCGCCTCCGGCAACTCATCTGGTGGTTCAGGTGGGGGGATCAGTCAAGCGCCAGCAGCCATGCAGGAGCAGATCATGAAGGCGTTGCAGGGCGACTTTGCCGACGCCGTGCAGTACGTGTTCTATGGCATGGCGGTCATTACTGCGCTTGCCTTCATCGTCACGCTGTTTCATCCCGGCGGCAAAGTCGAGGCGCAGGATGCGCTGCCCGGCGGCAGAGCCGAGGCCCAGGATGCGCTGCCCGGCGGCGGTGGCTGACGTATCGCCCATGGCAACGCGAACCGGCCGGTACGTGGGTTAGCGTTGTGTCATGGCCCAGATGAAGCAGGACCTTCCCAACCCCGTCAAGAACCCCGTGCTCGCGACTTATGACGAGTACCTCGACGCGCAAGCCGCCGTTGACAAGCTCTCGGACAACAAGTTCCCTGTCCAATCCGTTGCGATCGTCGGCGTGGACCTGCGAATGGTCGAGCAGGTTCTTGGCCGGATGTCGTGGGGCCGGGCCGCTGGTGGTGGCTTGATGACCGGAGCATGGTTTGGACTGCTGCTCGGCATCTTCGTTTCGTTCTTCGCCAAGACCGAGGATCTCAGCGCGACCACGATCATCCTGCTCGGCCTGCTCTATGGTGCCGGATTCGGCATCATCTTCGGCTTGGTCTCCTATTGGATGACCGGCGGTAAGCGTGACTTCGTCTCCCGCAGCCAGATCCGGGCTAACCGATACGACGTCCACGTCGATGCTTCCGTGATTGGGGACGCCCGCAGGATCTTGGGCATGAACAACGAATGGCCACCGCCGCTGGCTCCAGACGCGGTACCGGTTGCTGAGCCCGCGGCTGCGCCGCCGACCGCCGCCGCTCCCGATGCGCCTGGGCCACAGGGCGACAGCGGAACCGCGCCGAACCC
>JAGNDY010000025.1:14768-24414 GCA_018003655.1 Candidatus Nanopelagicales bacterium | reverse complement strand
GTGACGGCGACCGGTGAGGGCGCGCAAAAGTGACGGCGACCGGTGAGGTTAGGTCACACCAACGTGAGGGTCACGGTTGAACCCTTGGCCACGACGGTTCCGGGCTCCGGATCCTGGCTGTAGACGCGTTGGAACACGACCACCGGCAGTTGGTTCTTGACCACCACTTTCAGCCCGAGCGCCTCGAGTTGGGCGACGGCCGCCGCGCGGTCAAGGGTGACGACGCGCGGGACGGTGATGGGTGGCGGGCCCTTGGAAATCACGAGGTTGACCTGATCACCGACTCGAATGGTCTTGCCGGCGACCGGATCGGAACTGATGACCCTGCCAGCCGCGATTGAACTGCTGAAGTCCTCGGTATTGACAGATGTGAGCCCGATCGCGCGCAGCTTTGTGGTGGCGCGAGTCACGGTTAGACCGCGAACCTTCGGGACCGGCACCGTCTCCGGCCCGGCCGAGGTGCGCGCGTTGACGGTGTCGCCCTTTCGCGCCTCACCGCCGGCGGCCGGATCCGTGGAGATTATCGAGCCTTTCGGAATCTTGCTGTTGAACTCCTGACCACTGACGTTGAGGGTGAGTTCTTTGGGAGTCAGTTTGGCCGCTGCCTGTTCTGGAGTTAGGCCCACGACGTTCGGGACGGCAACCTTTTTGCCCTGCGCGTACGCCCACGTGCCGAACCCGGCTCCTGCGCCCACGAGGATGAGCACCAGCAGTGCTGCCAGCACCCTGAACCTGCGCGGTTTGCGTCGCTTGGGTTCGGCGGGTGCCAGGTCATCGGCAGGTGGCGCGGGCGGCTCGCCCGCAATCTCCACCGTCGGTGGACCGTCGGTGGGAGGCGGGGCCGTGCTGATCGGGCTCGACGGCAACACCGCGGTTGGCCAGGCGCCGGCTGTGACGGTCACCTCGTCGCGGTTGAGGATCACCGTCCGGTTGGCCATGTCGGGGGAGGGTTGCTGGGCCGGTTCGGGAGTCCCGACGAGGTTGCGCACCATCCGAAGATGGGTCACGAAGTCACTGGCGTCGGCGTAGCGCGATGCAGGATCCGACGCGGTTGCGATTGCCACCAAGTCGTTGATCTCGCTCGGTACACCAGGGCGGATGGACGACGGAGAGGGGACGGTGTTGTGAACGTGCTGGTAGGCGACCGATAGTGGCGTCTCCCCGACGAAGGGGGCCTGACCCACCACCATCTCGTAGAGAACGATGCCAGCGGAATAGACGTCGGCCCGCGCATCAGCGGTTCCGCGCTCAACCTGCTCAGGCGCAAGATAGGCAACCGTGCCAATGAGTAGACCCGAGGTGACTGGCGCCGTCTTACTCGTCGCTATCGTTCTGGCCAACCCGAAATCAGCCACCTTTACCCGGCCGTCCTCGGCGATCAGCACGTTTTCGGGTTTGATATCCCGATGAACGAATCCGGCCCGGTGCGCTGCGCTCAGCGCCTCAAGCATCGGTTCGAGTATCGCCAACGCGGCCGCGGGCTGAAGCCGTTGCTCGGAATTGAGGACATCCCGCAGGGTTTGGCCAGCGACGAACTCCATCGCCAAATAGACCAAACCCTCCCAGGTGCCCTGGTCGTAGACGGCGACGATCGACGAATGGGTCAGCCGTGCTGCGGACCGTGCCTCGGAGACAAATCGATCCACGAACTCGGGATCGTCGGCCAGCCCGGGATGCATGACCTTGAGGGCGACTGTTCGATCGAGACGCAGATCCGTCGCCCGGTAAACCGTGGCCATCCCGCCTCTGGCGACCAGACCATCGACGCGATATCGCGCGTCGACGACGACGCCGATCAGCGGCTGAGCGGATGTGGTCACCCAAAGAGTGTACGAACCAACCGGTCCAGAAGACCCGGAACGCACCGGTTGCGCTCACGTCGGCTCAGTTCGGCGCGTTGCGAGTGCCGTTCGCCCTTGCGGACCTGCGGCGTAGTCTGCTCGGGTCTTTGCCGCATGCCGTGAACGCAACCAGGAGGGAACAGCGAAATGGCGCACCTCGCTTACCTCTCCGTGCTCGCCGGTTGCCTCGTCGGTACAGCCTGGCTCGAGATAGCTCTGCGAACTCGCGTTTACCGCCGCTGGCTGCGGTTGTTGCTCACAGTGCTGCCAGTTGTCGTCATCTTCTCGGCCTGGGATCTGTACGCCATCGCCAGTGACCACTGGGACTTTGATCCCCGGTTAACCACCACGGTGCTGTTGCCCGGCGGACTTCCGTTGGACGAGGTGCTGTTCTTCGTCGTCATACCGATCTGTGCAGTGCTCACGCTGGAGGCGGTCCGGTCGGTCAAGGGGTGGGAACTCGGCGATGAGTCGCCGCTCGCTAAGGAGCACCAACAAGACGACCCGCGCCGGAGTCAATCGTGAGCTACACCGCACTGGCCGCGCTGGGCGTCATCGTTGCGGTTGCGATTGACCTATTCGCGCTGCGGGTTCGGCTACTGCGACGGAAGGGCTTCTGGACCGCCTACGTCATCATCCTGTTTTTCCAACTAGTCACCAACGCGGTGCTCACGGGCTTTCGAATCGTTCGCTACGACGGTTCCGCGATCATTGGCTCTTCCACCCCGGTGAATGGCCCACCCGCTTTCTTCGGCGACGGCCGGATTGCCTTCGCGCCGATTGAGGACCTGCTGTTCGGGTTCGCGTTGGTCTTGTTGACCCTCGATCTGTGGATCTGGTGGGGTCGGTTAGGCGTTCAACGCTCGCCGACGGCGGGCCCGCCGCGCCTGTTGCCACGCCGGCAGCGCGACGGCCAGGCGGGTACGTAGCGGAACGCGTGCCCGCTGTGAGAAGACGTCGTAGTTGTTCTTCGCAACCTCGTCGGCGATCCCGCAGTACAGAATTCGAGCAGTCTCGATGCACGGACGGGCCGGGGGACTGAGGAGGGCGATGCCGGGCCGTGACCGTTCTTCCAGCTCCCGAACCCGATCGACCTGGAAGGCCAGCGCAGACCGCAGGTCGTCGCTCATCTGCCGCTTGTAAAGGTCCTTAGGCGTGACGCCAAAGTTCGCCAACTCCTCCAGTGGCAGATAGATACGACCGCGATCGAGGTCCTCGGAGACATCACGGATGAAGTTCGCGAGCTGGAAGGCGACACCGAGGTCCTTGGCATACCCGTACGCCTCGTCGCTACTCGGTTCCAGGATCGGAACCATCTGCAGCCCAATCACGGCAGCCGAGCCGTACACGTACGTATAGAGGTCATCGAACGTGTCGTAGTGATCGACCGAGAGGTCCATAGTCATGGATTCGATGAAGGCGTGGAAATGCTCGGCTGGGATTCCCCAGCGCAATGCGGTGTCAACGGTCGCCGCGCAGACGGGGTGTGACGAATGCCCCTGCGCCAAGTCCCGGAAGAACCGATCTGCCAGCGACTCCAGTGCGGCTGCGCGGTTGGCGACCGACTCGCCATCCATAGCGTCGACGATGTCATCGGCATATCGGGCAAATCCGTATAACGCGTGTACGAAGGGCCGCTTCTCCGGCGCGAGTAGCAGAGTTGCCAGGTAGTAGGTCTTGCCGTGTGCCGAATTGAGGCGTCGGCAGGTCTCGTAGGAGGCGCGCAGTTGGGGATCGAGGATGCCCGCACTGGTCAACTGCCTGCCTGACATAGTCCATATCCTTTCATCGGTTGCGCTAACCGCCCGCTTCGACCACACCCGAGTACCCTCAACGGGTGTCTACCGATGAGCCCGACGGCATCCCGTCTGCGCGCAAACCCGGTGGACGCCGTCATCGGGAAGCGGTCGTCGACGATCTGCCCGGCTTCATCTTCCGATCCGTGGTTCCAGGTTTTCTGGCGACGCTGCTCGTGGCGATCGGCGCCTTCGGAGTGGGTTGGTTGCCGTTGTCCACGTCGCTGGTGGATGTGTCGGTGGTCGATGCGCTGCGTTCGACCACCCTCGGTGCAGTGGTGTCCAAAGGTGCCGTAGTCATCGGTATCGCCCTGTTGCTGCAGTCGTGGTTGCTGCTGGGTCACGATGTGCTGCGCGGCCGTGTACGTGACATCAAACACCTTTGGCTGGCGCTCGCAGCGTGGTCGCTGCCGTTGCTAGTCGCGCCGCCGCTCTTCAGCCGGGACGTGTACTCGTACTTCGCGCAGGGCCGGTTGATGGCGGCTGGGATTGATCCGTACACGCACGGATCCTCAAGTGTGCCCGGTTGGTTCAACGGGGGAGTGGATCCGCTGTGGGGCGATGCGCCCACCCCGTATGGCCAGTTCTTCCTGCTGCTGTCTCGGGGCGTTGCCGAATTTGTCGGGCCGCACCCCTACAGCGGCGCGTTGATGTTCAGGCTCATCGCCGTCGCTGGCGTGGTGCTGCTGGCCTGGTCGATTCCACGGCTCGCCTTCGCGTGCGGGATTTCGCCGGTGAAGGCACTTTGGCTTGGGGTGCTCAATCCACTGGTCCTGATGCACTTCGTCTCCGGTGCGCACAACGATGCGTTGATGGTGGGGCTAGTCGCCGCAGGCCTTGCGCTGGCGGCCAGCCAGCAGGCTTGGCTCGGCACGATTCTGGTGACTCTCGCTGGCAGCGTTAAACCCATCGCATTGATCGCGTTGCCCTTTGTCGGCTTGCTCTGGGCTGGGTCAAGGGCTACCAAATCCAAAATCGTCGGTCGGTGGCTCATCGTCGGGGCTATCGCCTTGGCAATCTTGGGTGTCTTCGCCGCGATAACCGGAACCGGCTTCGGTTGGTTGAGTGCCTTGAGCACACCGGGCGAGGTGCGCACCTGGCTTTCCCCTCCGACGGCGGTGGGAATGGTCATCGGCGGTGCGTTGAAGCTGGTTGGCGTTGATCAGCTGGACAACGTGGTTGCGGTGACCCGGGCAATCGGCACCTTGCTGGGCCTCGGTGTCATTGCTTGGCTGTGTCTCAAACCGTACGGCCGGACACCGGTGCGAGCCGCTGCCATCGCGTTCCTAGCCGTGGTGGTGCTCGGGCCGGTCGTTCAGCCCTGGTACATGTTGTGGAGCTTGCCGCTATTTGCCGTGAGCGGACTGAGTCGGATTGAGCTGCGAATCGCGCTACTGGGAACGACCGGCTTTACGCTCTACGGCCTGATCACCTCAAGCGCCACCCAGGATTCGCTGCTGCAGATTCCCGATGCGATTGCGGCTATCGGCGTCGCGATCGTTATCGCCATCCTGTTGGCCGTCAGCCCACGGGAACGTGAACTCCTTCTGGGTGAGTCGCAGACGGATGGCATTCTGCCGGAGGATCCGCCGGCCCGAGCCCGCGCGAATCTGCTGACCATGAGGGGTCAAGCTCCCTAGCCCGTGATGCGTTGGGCAGCCAATTTGCCGGAGATCATCACCATTGGTACGCCGACCCCCGGAGTCGTGCCCGACCCAGTGAATACGACGTTGTCGCCCCAGATGTTGCGCGGCCTGAATGGCCCGGTCTGGGTGAACGAGTGGCTGGCGGCGAAGGGTGCCCCTGCCTCCATGCCCATTTCTTCCCAGTCTGCCGGGGTCGTCAGGCGCTCAACCTCGATGCTGTCGCCGAAGCCGACATATCCATTCTTCTCCAACGTGGACACCATGATGTCCCGATAGCGCGGGCCAAACTCACGCCAGTTGATGTCCGATCGGTTGTTCGGAGTCGGGAAGAGGACGTAGTAACTCTGGCGTCCAGCGGGCGCCAATGAGGGATCCGACAAGGTCGAGTTGGTGACGAAGAAGCTCGGATCGCTCATGAGTTTTCCGTCATCGATTAACTCCGTGAAGACCTGCCGCCACGTTCGGCCGAAGTGAATGTTGTGGTGAGAGATCTGGCTATAGGTGGCGGTGGAGCCGGTGAGCAGAACTGCGCACGAGGGCGAGTACTTCAGTCGGCGGATCGACCACGGGTCCTTGTCGAGCAGATCTCGGTAGGCGACGGGCAGATCCGGGTTGACTACGACCACGTCGGCCGGGATTCGCTCGCCGGACTCGGTGATGACGGCCGTAGCGCGCGATCCGTTTTTCTCGATCTGCGTCACTGTTTGCGAGTACCGGAACTTCACCCCGTGTTTGGCCGCAGCACCGGCAAGAGCTTCCGGCACCGCGTGCATCCCACCCTTGGGGAAGAACACCCCGGCGACCGAGTCCATGTAGGCAATCACGGCGTAGATGGCCAGCGCGTCAAACGGTGACAGCCCCGCGTACATGGCCTGGAACGAGAACACCCGCTGAGTTCGCGGATCCTTGAGGAACGAACCAACTTTGGGGGCGAGCCGACGGAACCCGCCAACCGCGACCAACCGGGCCAGATTGGTTGTCAGCAAGTCGAATGGCGAGTCGATGTTGCGATCGATGAAGTCGTTCATTTCCAACCGGTACAGCGTCGAAACATAGTCAACGAAGTCGCGATAGTTCGCCGATTCCTGCGCTCCGATGGTCCGATCGATTTCGACTGCCATCTCCTCGACATTGGCGTGGACGTCGAGCTTCGAACCGTCGGGGTAGTACGCCCGGTACAGCGGCGATACCGGCTCCAACTCCAGCCAGTCAGCCATAGTCTCGCCGACGCAGGCGAAGGCCTCCTCGATCAGAGTCGGCATCGTTAACACGGTGGGCCCGGTGTCGAATTGGTAGCCTTCGGACTGCCAGATCCCTGCCCGACCACCCGGAACCGGCTCACGTTCGATGACGGTGACGTCGCGGCCAGCGCCGGCTAGCCGCAGTGCCGTCGACAACCCCCCAAGGCCTGCACCGACGATCACAACTCGATCGGTTGGTCCAACGACTGTCCGCATGCCGGTCTCCTTCTGGGTCAGACTCTTCGGTTCGTGGCAGCGAGTGCGAGATCCCCCAGAACCTCGCGGGCCGGTGGGGCTAACTCGACAGAGTCCAACGCGGACAGTGCTTGTTCTGTGCAACTGGCAATGTGGTCTTCGGCGCGGGCAAGTGCCCCGGTGTCGACGATGATCTGCCGGATGGCCGTTACGTCGTCCACACGCAGGTCGGCATTGCCGAGTGCCTCGTGAACGACCTTCGTCTGCGCGTGGTTCGCTTTCTCAAGGGTCGCTGCGATGAGGAACGTGCGCTTGCCCTCGCGGATATCGTCGCCGGCTGGTTTCCCAGTCACGCCAGGGTCGCCGAAGATGCCCAAGAAATCGTCACGGAGCTGGAATGCCTCCCCGAGTGGCAGGCCGTAGCCGGTAAAGGCCTCGATCAGCTCGGGAGGGGCCCCGGCCAACGTGGCACCGATATGCAACGGCCGCTCGATCGTGTATTTGGCGGACTTGTACCGCGCAACTCGCAGGGTCTGGTCGATACTGGCGCTGCCCTTCGCCTGCTCAACCACGTCCAGATACTGGCCGCCCATCAACTCCGTGCGGGTGATGTCCAGGATCCTCTTGGCGCGCAGGACGTCACCGACGGGCAGACCAGGCTCAAGGAACATCTCGTCATTCCAGGACAGGCAGAGATCGCCGAGCAGAATTGCGCCCGCGACCCCGAAGGCTTCTGGATCGCCATGCCAGTGGTGCTGCGTGTGCAGGGTTGCCAGGCGCTTGTGCGCGGCGGGCAAACCCCGGCGCGTCTCGGATCCGTCCATCACGTCGTCGTGGATCAGCGCACACGCCTGTAGGAACTCCAGCGAGGTGGCAGCACGCAGCGCTGCCTCGTTGTCGCTACTGCCGCCAGCTGCGCGCCAACCCCACCAGCAGAACAGCGGCCGCAGCCGCTTGCCGCTACGCAGGAAGTCGCGCAGCGTGGAGTGCAGGTCGGATAGTTCAGGAGAGATGGAGGTGAGGATCGGTTCGCGAGTGTCGATGAAGCTGAGGAGCTCGCTGGTGACGCGGTCACGGACTTCTCGGATCGCGTCCGCTGGAGCTTGGGGGGTCACGGGCCAAGAGTATGTGTCAGCCTCGGCGCGCTCTGCGGCCGGTTGGCGCAGCCCATGGCGCAATATGACTAATCTTGCGCCATGAAGTCGACGTTGCATGAGCTTTTGGGGCAGGGCCGACGGTCATTCTCCTTCGAGTTCTTTCCTCCGAAGACCGACGCTGGCGAGCTCGCGCTTTGGCGCGCACTCGAAGAACTTGAGCCGCTGGGTCCGACGTTCGTTTCGGTCACTTATGGTGCGGGCGGATCGACCCGGGACCGCACCATCGCGATTACCGCGCGCATCGCCAAGGAAACGTCGATGGTTCCGGTCGGTCACCTGACCTGCGTTGGGGCGAGCGCAGACCAGTTGCGTGGCGTCATCGCCGAGTACGAATCCGCTGGCGTGCGCAACATCCTGGCGCTTCGGGGTGACCCTGAAGGTGGTCCAGCCGCTGTCTGGACGCCAACGCCAGATGGCCTTTCCTACGCGTCCGAACTGGTCTCCCTGGTGCGTGAGTCAGGTGATTTCTGCGTCGGCGTTGCGGCCTTCCCGGACTTACACCCAGCATCCGCCTCAGCCGATCTCGACGTGGACGTCCTGCTCAAGAAGCAGGCGGCCGGGGCCGAGTTCGCGATAACCCAGTTCTTTTTCGATGCCGACAGCTACTTCCGACTGGTTGACCGCGCTGTTGCTGCCGGGTGCACTATTCCGATCATTCCAGGCATCATGCCGGTCACGAATCTGGCACAGATTCAGCGATTTGCGGCGCTATCGGGGGCCGCCTTCCCAGCTGATCTGGCGGCTCGGTTTGAGGCGGTGCCCGACGCTCAGACGGTTTCCTCGCTCGGGGTCGAGCTAGCCAGTGAACTGTGTCGGGAGCTCCTGGATCGGGGGGCACCTGGTCTGCACTTCTACACGCTGAACCGATCCACAGCGACCAGGGAGATCTACGCGAACCTCGGCGTTGCACCGCAGAAGCAGGACTGACGTGACCGGATCGGGATTGAGCGTCCTCGATGTCTGATGCCAGCGAGCGACTCGGCTGGGCGGAGCCCGCGACCACTCGCGACGAGTACTTCCAGCGTTGGTCACAGTTGCACGGGGGTGTTGATCCCAACGCCTCCCGATTGACCCGATGGTGGCTCACGTTCGCCTACGTCGTTGCTCGGCCGATTACCGCGATGGGGGTCTCGCCCAACGGCATGACGTTAATCGGTGCGGTCGTCGCGCTACTGGTGCCGCTGCTCGGCTGGCTCAGTTCCAGGCAGGCCGCGCCGACTGCGGGGGCGTGGGTGCCACTGACCGACGGGGCAGCGACAACCGGTGGCTCGCTGTGGCTTTGGCTTGCTGTCCTCGCGTGCGCCGTCAGCGGCTTGGCGGACAACCTTGATGGTGCGGTCGCCGTCATCAGCGGGCGAACGACCAAGTGGGGCTACGTCCTCGACTCCGTGGTCGACCGACTGTCAGACGCGGCCCTGCTGGTAGCTCTGTGGGCAATCGGAGCGCCTGCCGCGGTTTGTGTCGCCGCCGGATTCCTCACCGTCTTGCAGGAGTACAGCCGCGCCCGAGCGGGTGCCGCTGGGATGAGCGAGGTTGGCGTCGTCAGCATCTGGGAACGGCCAACGAGAGTCATTGTGACTGCGGTATTCATAGCGCTCGCAGCGATCGCTCCATACGGTCTGACTGCGGCAGACTGGGCGTCGATCGGCGCGTACGCTGCCCTTGGTCTGAGCGTCTTCGGTCTGACCCAGGTCACGTGGGCCATTCGCGCCGCCCTCAGATCAATGGAGCGACCGCGATCGTCCTCACAGTGACTTGTTGGACAGTCAC
>JAGNDY010000025.1:0-14668 GCA_018003655.1 Candidatus Nanopelagicales bacterium | reverse complement strand
CAGTCACGCGTTAGGGTCGGCAACGAACGAGCCGATCCGATGTTGGTACCGATGGGGAATGGAGCATCCGCATGGAGCAGCGAAGTGCAACGGTGAAGGTCGGTTTGATCATCGCGTTCGTCCTGTGGCTGATCATGTTCGGACTCGCCGAGGCCGGCCTGCTCGTGGACAAGACGTGGGCCTTCGCTTTCGGTCTCGTTATTGGACTCATCGCCATTCCGTATGGCATTTGGCTGGCGAAGAAGGACGCGGCAGACAGTAACGCTCACTGAGCCGACGCACGATCCGGGCGCACAGCCCGCCCCACCAGATTGGCAACGAGTTCGGCCGACATCCCAACCAACGGCAACCCGCCGCCCGGGTGTGATGAACCACCCACAAGGAAGAGCCCCGGGATGGGCGAACGATTCGCCGGGCGCAAGAACGCCGCCCGCACACCGTTGCTGGACGTCCCGTAGATCGCACCGCCAGGCGCGCGGCTCTCCGTTTCGAGGTCGGCAGGGGTTCGCACATGCGACCACAGCAGTCGATCTCGCAGGTCAACACCGCGCGTGGCCAGTTTGCTCAGGATGGCGGTCGCGTACTGCGTCGCCACGTCGGGTGCCCGCCAGTCGAACTCGTCGGGTTGCTGTCCATGGCGGGGAGCATTGACGAGGATGAACCACGACTCATGCTCGCCGTCGGGCTTCATGGCGGGGTCAGCCGGCACGCAGGCGTAGATGGTCGGATCGCTCGCTGGCCGACCCGCGAACACCGAGTTGAACTCGTCGTCGTAGTCGGTCGGAAACCACACATTGTGGTGGGCAATCCCGGGGGTGCGGCCCGTCACCGCAGCGAGAATGACGAATCCGGAGAAGGATGGAGTTGCGCGGTTGATCTGCTTCAATGGCTTGGCCGCGCTTGGATCAGTCAGCAGATCGGCGTACAGGTGGGTCGCGTCTGCGTCCGACACCACCACATCGGCGGGCAGGCGGCGCCCACTGGTCAGGAGTACGGCGGTGACTCGGCCAGCAGCAGTCTCGATGCGCTCGACGTCGGCATTGAACTCGACGGTGACGCCGCGTTCCAGGCAGCGCTCGAAGAGGGCGGTCACCAGCGAACCGATTCCGCCACCAACGTGCCAGCTGCCAAAGTTCTGCTCGACGTAAGGGATGGTCACTAGCGCCGCCGGGGCCTTTCGCGGGTCTGAACCTGAGTACGTCGCGTACCGATCCAGGAAGGTGACCAGACGTGGGTCGCGAAGGTTGCGATTGCCGATGCCGCGCAGGGTCTGCCACGGCGCCACCGTGCGAATGTCCGTCATTGACGAGGCGAGGCTGAACAGATCCTTTGGGCCGCTGAGTTCAGACTCGAGCACGGACTTTCGGGTCAACCGCCAGACGTGCGCAGCCCGGCGCATGAGGGTGCGCCAGTCGTCAGCGGCGGTACCACCGAGGGCATCACCGAGTGCCGCAGCAACTCCAGTGATTCCGACACCAGGAACAGTCGCGTGCGTCCCGTCGGCCCATCGGTAGGACGTGCCGGGTTCGACTGGCTGCAAATCGACAGTGTCCTCGAGCGCTTTGCCGGTCTTGAGAAAGAGATCCCGGTACACAGCTGGCAGCGTCAGCAAGCTCGGACCGGTGTCGAAAACGAAGCCGTCGCGCCGGTACTGCCGCGCCTTGCCGCCGTAGGTTTCGGCCTGTTCAAGAAGCATGACGTGGTGTCCGCGGACCCGTAGCCTGGCAGCGACCGCCATGCCTGCTACTCCGGCTCCGACGACCACCACTCGCGACACACCCACGACGATAGAGCCCGCAACCTCGGATACGGTTGCAACGGCCCGGGTGATTCACGCCAGACCTCAAGGCTCGGTGACATTCATGCGAAGTCTGCCCGACTATGACTGGTGCGCTGACGACCCCGAGCGCCTCGCAGTGCGTGCCCCATCCGGTCAGCCGGAGATTCCGGTCCTGATCGTCGAGACGGAAGACTGCCCCTTCCCGCAAGTGGGTACAGCGGCGGACGGCGCAAGCGAACCGCTGGTGCTCGTCGCAGATCCACAGGTCAGGACCGTCGGCGCGTATTGGCACACCGGCTGGCCGTTTTCGGTTCCCGGCACGTGGTTGCGCTCAGGGGCGGCAGACCGCGTCGTTCGGGCCGCCAATGCGCTGCCACCGGGCTTTGGGCTTGCCATCTGGGATGGGTGGCGGGATCCGGCGCTGCAGAGCGAGTTGCATGCCGTTGCCTATAGCGACCCGAACCTCGAGCCGGGGTTCGTCAATCCACCGTCGTCCAATCCGGCGACTCCGCCACCGCACGCGACCGGCGGGACTGTGGACCTGACCTTGACCTGGCATGGTCGGCCATTGGCGCTCGGTACCGGGTTTGACGATTTCGTCGCGACCGCCCACACCCGGTCGTTCGAGGATGCCGGTTCGTCAGTCAGCCGAGGGCGAATCCGGGACCTCCGACGTTTGCTCCGGACCGCGATGGTGGGTGTCGGTTTTGTGCAACTTGAGTGCGAGTGGTGGCACTTTGAATACGGCACGAGGCTTTGGGCAGCGGTGTGCCGGGAGCAGCCCCGCTACGCAGCGGCCGCCCGCCCGTCCCTCAGCTGACGGCCACCTGAGGGACACATTCCATCGCTAACCGATGGCCCGGCCCTTCCACTGCAATGTTCCGCGCTGCCGGCCGAGCAGCGACCAACCTGTCAGCGCGCACAGTGTCGCAATTGACGCCGGTTGGAATAGTACGTCGGGAAGCACCCGCTGTTGGGTGCGAACAGCAACGGCCGTGCGTCCGCAGATCCCTGCCGCGTAGCCCGTCCAACCCCAGTTGCGGGTGGTTCGATCGCGGCCGAGGACCACGGCGATCGGAGGCAATAGATAGACAAACGCCAGCAGTCCGGTCGCGGCCAGCGCTCCGGTGGGCGAGCCGAAAGCTGCCCACAGCGATTTGCGGTATCCCTCGACCAACTCTGCGCCGTCTTGATACATGCGGCAGGTGGCAAGGTCCGATCCGTCTGTTACCGCCGTGCGAGCGCCGTGGGCACGCAGGTTTCGGGCGATGGCGACGTCCTCGATGACCTCAGTTCGCACGGCTGCATGGCCACCAGCGCGACGGTACTCGTCGGCGTCGACAACGAGGAACTGCCCGTTCGCCACCGCCAGCGATTGACGTAGTGAAGCTTCCGAAAGCCGAAGCGGCACGAACGTCAACCACGACCACTGCAACAGCGGCTGGACCAGGCGGGGCAGTACCCCGTCAGCGGCCTGCCGTGGATAGGGACTAATCAGGCCAAGGCCTCGATCGCGCAGCAGCGCCACAGCGGAGGCAACTGCGTCGGGTTTGAGTCGAACGTCGGCATCAACGAAGACCAAGACCGTGCCTGCCGCAGCGTCGGCAAGGCGCTGACATGCCCAGGGCTTGCCCAACCAACCGGCCGGGGGAGCGTCGTCGTGGCCACTCATCATGAGCCGCGCTCGCGAATTGCCGACTATCTGATCGGCTGCCAACTGCGCAGTTCCATCGGTGGAGCCGTCATCGAGAACCAGGATCTCTTCGACTCCTTCCACTCGAAGCAGGCTCGCCACGCACTCACCAACGTGGCGTCGCTCGTCGCGAACGGGCAGCAGCAAACTGACCCGCTCGGGCATCGTTCGCCGAGCTAGCGGACGACGCGCAGCAGTACTCGTGCGCCGGAGTAGGAACGCATTGACCAAGCTGTGCGCACTCAGTGCCGCGCTGGCGACAGTCGCGAGGATGACGGTTGAACGAAACGATGGCCTCATGTCACCACCGGGTTGTTGCCGCGGCCATGGGCGCGCCACAACGTCAGGAAGTACGGCACGGAGACGGTCGCCATCGCCAGGCCCCCGACCAGTGCGACCGAGGGTCGGCCCAAGAAGAACGCATTGGCGACGACGCCGCCGATCCACATCCAGGCCCAAAGCGCGGCCGGGACTCCCTGTGCTTTCGGCAGTCCACCGGCGGCACCATCGTCACGCAAAGGGCTGAGCACCAGCATCAACACGAAGCTGCCGAGCAACCATCCGGCGAAGTTGATCGCGGGGATGCCGGGTACTCCCGGCAGGGACCAGAACGGTCGCACCCAGGTCCAGTACCCGGCTGCGACCATCTGTGGATCCAAGAAGATGTCCCAAGCCGTCATCGCCACTGCCCCTATTGCGCTGGCGGTCAGTGGATTCCATCGAGCCCGGGTGGCGATGGTGCGAGCCAGTAGCAGCGCCGGATAGGCGGCCATCGTCCACGCGATCGGGATGATCAGCGGAACATCTAGGACGCGCAGACCCAACTCGTCGTTGTACGAGTACGAGGTAAATGGGAACCCCGTTGAGACACCGAGCCACTCCAGCAGGAACGCAAAGACGGTGGTGGTGACGGCGTATTGCAGCGCCCAGCGACCGCCGCGATGGATCCAGGCGTGGCCGACACTGGTCGCCGCGAACACCAACACCGTCAGCACAGTGAGGTGCGCGAGGGCCTGCCCGGACGTCAGTGGCCAGCAGATCTGCAAACCAATTGTCACCACTACTCCGATTTGGGGTAGCAAGGCAACAGTTGCTCGTTTGGGCGGTCGAGTGGACCGATCGGCAGTAACGTCGATTCGACTCATTCGGTTGGACCGATCTCAACTGGACTGCCGCAGAAAGTCCCCTGCGCGCTGAGGACGGCGAACCGAGCGAAGAGTTCCTCCGAGTACCACTTGACTTTCGCGGTTTGATCAATTGCTGCTTGGTGCACTCGCCCGTAGGCGAAATCGCGTAGACGGGAGTTGCTGTCCCAGACAGTGAACGTTCCCTGGAGTCCTACTGGGGCCTCGCCGATTCCGGTACTCAAACGCAGTCCCGGGCTCGCGCCAGCTTGAGCGGCGACGGGAGGAATAGCGCGAGCGAAAGTGCGCCACAGGGACGGCTTCACGCGGGCACGGGTGATCGCCGCGACGGCCCCGGTGGGTCGTGTGCCGTTCACCGGTTCGAACGGGTGACTGCCAGACCAGCTGCCGTGACTGCTGATGGGCTCCAGCACGAACCGGCATCTCTCGTCCGCAGCGTGATCCCAGGCACTTACCACCGACCCAACCTCGAAGACTCGCGCATCCGCCTCGCTGTCCCAGACAGCCAGCACACCCCAATGGTGAAGGTCGGCATCCCGAAGTCGGAACGTCTCGCCGGAGCCGGTGCCGAGGAGCTTGCTGAAACGCAGTCCATGAGTTCGACGTAGCGGTCTGCGGTTGGTTGCCATGCGCCCTACGGCACCGGGGATCCGCCGCGTAGGCACTCTCCACAGATGGACGGTGACCACCGGAACGGCGGCCTTCGACGGACTCATACGCACACCGTATGCGTGGTCGGCCCGCCGCAAGCATTCTGGATGCCCGCCCACCGCTGTCGCCGTGCGGATGCGATTCGTCGGGGAAAGGGCAAGGATGAACCGCGTGAACAACGACGCCGAGCCGCAACCGTCCACCGCCATGACGGATTCACCGTTCTTGGCTGATCGGCAACTGCTGGCCCGAGCGGTGGATCAGGTCACCGCTCCTGCGGGGACTCTGACGGTGGCCGACCTCCCACAGCAGATTCCCGCGGCCGGGCTAGGCCCGCAGGCAGCGCTTGATCTCATTGCCCAGGTTTGCCTGCCGGTGCAGGGGGCGCTGAATGACCCACTTGCGGCAGGCCGGATGGCATCGCCAACGCCGTGGGTCACGTGGGCCGCTGGAGCCTGGGCGGCCGCCCGCAGCGAGAACCTGCTCCACCAAGGAGTTACACCGCAGGCGGCCGACCTGCAGCAATTGGTGATGCGTTGGTTGTTGCCGCTGTGGGGCATGTCGACGGGTCACATGGTCCCCGGCGCGACGCTGGCCAACTTGACCGCAGTTTGGGCAGCTCGCGATAGTGCGGGCGCCGCGAGAATCGTGGCATCGGAGGCGGCAAACGACTCAGTGGCCAAAGTCGCCCGCGTGCTGGCCATGCCGTTGACCATGCTGCCCGTCGATTCCAACGAAGGCCTCAACGTTGAGGCCTTCGTTGACTTCTGTCGGCGCGAGCCAGACTCCATGAGCCGCAGCGTGGTGGTGCTGACAGCGGGCACACATAATTGTGGTGCGGTCGACCCGATCAGAGACTGTCGCCGAGCGCTGGCGTCGTTGGGGATCACCCCCGCTTGGTGGCACGTCGATGCAGCGTGGGCGGGTCCATTGGCCCTTTCCGAGCGGCACAGTTCAGTGCTCAAGGGCATCGAATCGGCCGACTCCGTATCCGTGGCTCCTTACAAGTTCATGTTTCAACCCACGGATGCCGCCATCGTGTCGTTCAGGGATCGCGAGCGGGTCGAAGAGGTACTGGAATTCGGGGGCCCGGACGGCACGAGTCAGATCGGGCTACTTGGCTCGCGGGCTGACAGGGCACTCTCGCTGGCAGTCACATTCCTGGCGTACGGCACCGAGGGTGTGGGGGCCTGGATCGATCAGGGCATCGCCTCGATGATGAGCGCTGCCGAGGCGCTGCGTGCTCGCCCGGATGTCGAGGTCTTCGGTCCGCCTCGAACAGGCATTCTGTTGTGGCGACCGCTAAATCGCAATGTGAATGACGTATTGGCAGAGCTCGGACCCATGACGGCTTCACTCGGTCTGGTTGACGGTAGGCGTTGGGTACGTCACCTCGGAACCAATCCAGCGCTGGATTGGCACGCACTCGTCGCACAGATCGATACCGTGCTCGCGCACTAGTGCAAGTTTGCGCTCCAACTTCGCGGAACATCCCTGAAATGGGGTTGACCGTCGCTGATCAGCAGCCCTATATTCGAACACACGTTCGAATAGACGTGGTGGGCGATCGAGAGGCGGGGAAATGGCAGTTGCGACGGTTGTGGCGGGGGCATTGGCGGTTGAGTCAGTTGGGAGCGAATCAGTCGGGACCGGGGTATTGGGTACCGAATCAGCGGGGACCGGAGGAGTGGGAACGGTGCCGGCTGAGCAGTTTGCCACCGAAGCGCGCAGTGCTGAGCCGCCTGAGGCGGCAGCAATCGAACTCCTGGCTCTTGCGACGCGTGGGCTTGCGGCCGCAGCAGCCACTCCGCACCCATATGACCGGTACACCGCCGCGCAACTTGCGGCCTTGAGGGCTGCCGCGGGCCTGGTCGCTCAGCGGGCTCCGGCGACGGGCCGACGCCGAGTGACGAGTGTGTGGAAGCTGCTTGCCCGCACGGTGCCTGAGCTGGGTGAGTGGGCGGTCTTCTTCCAGAGCAGGTCGCACAATCGCGTCGTCACGCCTGGAGCCACCGGATGGGTCACCTCCCGTGATGCCGACGACATGCTCAGAGAGGCAGCGACCTTCGTGGAGTTGGTGGCTCACTGCCTGGGCCGCCACGAAGACGGTATTCGCGCCCTCGGAGATCGGCTCGTCTGCACCTAGCGGCTGGTGGCGATGGTGCGCGACTGTCGCGACGCGGTGAGGTGGAAGCTGCGTGGAGGGGGCATTGGTGAGAAGGTTGACCCATGTCCGATACGTCGGGTTCGCGCCCAAGTCTGCGCCTCATTGCCGGGGAGCTTCTATCGACGATCGCGCAAGACGTCGACGACGTCGCCGAGATCGCGCTCGGCGGGCGGCCAATGGGAACTGATCCCGGTGCCGAGATAGCGGAGCCCCCCGAATCCATCGCGCGCAAGCCTCGGATCGCGGTTGTGGGTGGTGGGATTGCTGGCCTGTCCGCGGCATGGTCGTTGATCAACGATCGCGGAGTTGACGCAGAGATCATTGTCTTCGAGTCGGAGAATGACGTGGGCGGGAAACTCAAGCTCGGCCAGGTCGATGGCATCACGGTCGACGCTGGTGCCGAGTCGCTACTGGCCATCAGACCGGAGGCGGTGGCGCTGGCCAAAGCAGTCGGCCTCGCCGCCTCGATCACGCACCCGGCAACCACCCAGGCATCGTTGTTGTCCGGCGGCTCGCTCCACCCGCTGCCGACCGGCTTGATCAGTGGTGTGCCGACCGACCTGCGGGCCCTGGCCGCAAGCGACATTCTGTCGACGCCGGGGCTGCTGCGCATTCCACTGGACCACCTACTTCCCAAGACGGGCATCGATGTGGACGTGTCCATCGGGGACTACGTCGCCGCGCGGCTCGGTCGCGAGGTGGTGGATCGGTTGGTGGAGCCGATGGTTGGTGGTGTCTATGCCGGTCGCGCCGAGGACCTGAGTCTGGAAATGACGATGCCCGCGCTCTTCCGGCTTGCTCGTCGTGAGCGGTCCCTGCTGACGGCGGCCAGGGAAGCGCGGGCGACGGGGGCGGCTCCGAGTGGTTCCCGACGAGGACCGATCTTCGCAGGAATCACCGGTGGAGTTGGCCGATTGGGACCGGCCGTAGCCGATCGCCTGCGCCGCCGCGGAGTCAGGATTGAACGGGATTCGACGGTCACTGGCGTACGCAGGGTCGGCAAGGGTTGGCGACTGATCGTCAATCAGGCAGGCGAGGCGCGACGTGAGAACGTCGACGCAGTAGTGCTGGCGGTGCCAGCCATGGCCGCCGCAAAGGTGCTGAGGCAGGCGAATCCGCTCGTCGCGTCCACGCTGGACACCATCGACTACGCCAGCGTGGCGCTGGTGACATACGTCTTCAACACCGCCGAGGTTCCGCCCAACGTGCAGGGCAGCGGATTCCTCGTCCCACCCGTCGAAGGCCACGCCATCAAGGCGGCGACCTACTCGTCGCGCAAGTGGACGTGGGTTGCCAAAGCCGGTGCCGGGGCGAAGGGGTCCAAGCGCGGCCGGGGCAAGCGACCAAGCCGAACCGTTGTGCGGGTCTCCCTCGGTCGCTACGGAGAGGCCGAGGTTCTGCAACGCGACAATGCCGAGCTAGCAGCGCTCGGGGCCAGGGACCTGCACGCGATTACGGGCTTGCCATCAACGCCAGTCGCCTCCCTGGTGACGCGGTGGGGCGGGGCACTGCCGCAGTACACCGTCGGCCATCGGTCAAGGGTGGCGGCGATCCGAGAAGGATTGATCGACACGCCCGGAATCGCAGTCTGCGGGGCGGCCTACGACGGCGTCGGAATCGCTGCCTGTATCGGCTCAGCTCAGTTTGCTGCGGGGCAGGTGGCCGGGTACTTGCTTGAGCGGGGACAATGGGCGCATGGCTGAAGCACCCAAGGCGCGCGACATCAATGCCCAGATTCGGTACACGATGTGGTCGGTTTTCCGCGTCGACCGCACTCAGGTAGCCACCAATCTCACAGCCGCCACGAGCGAGCTCGTCGAGCAGGCAGCAGCCGCGCTCGATCGTGGTGCTGAGGACGACGTTGTTGTGCGCGGTTGGTACGACGTCGCAGGCCTTCGCGGCGACGCCGACGTGATGCTGTGGCTGCACGCCCCAACCAGTGACGCACTCCAGGATGCCTACCACGCGATTCTCAAGACGGACTTTGGGTCAGTGCTGGAACCGGTCTGGTCGCAGATGGCATTGCACCGCCCGGCCGAGTTCAACAAGTCCCATGTGCCAGCGTTCATGGCCGACGAGCGCGCCCACAGCTACGTTTGCGTCTACCCATTCGTTCGTTCGTATGAGTGGTATCTGCTGCCCGACGAGGAACGTCGTGAGTTGTTGGTCGAGCACGGAATGATGGGTCGTGAATACCCCGACGTTCGAGCGAACACCGTCGCCTCGTTCGCCCTCGGCGACTACGAGTGGATACTGGCCTTTGAGGCCGACGACCTCGACCGCATCGTTGACTTGATGAGGCATTTGCGCGCATCGCGCGCCCGGATGCATGTGCGGGAAGAGATTCCGTTCTACACCGGGCGTCGTCGAGAGCTCGGCGATTTCATAGGAGATCTGCGATGACAGGTACGCCAGCAAGGGACGGTGCCGATCGTCCCGACGGCTCAGTGTTCCCAGTACTGAAGTCCGAGGACGAGTGGCGGCACAACCTCACCGACGAGGAGTACCACGTGCTGCGCAAGGCTGGCACTGAGCCCGCCTTCAGCGGCGAGTACGTCGACACCAAGACGCGAGGAACCTACCTTTGCCGAGCCTGCCAGGCTCCGTTGTTCTCGTCGGACACCAAGTTCGATTCGCACTGCGGTTGGCCGTCGTTTTTCACGCCGTTAGCTGGCGAATCAGTGGTTCTCATCGAGGATCGTTCGCTCGGCATGAGCCGGGTCGAGGCCAGGTGCGCCAATTGCGGCTCGCACCTCGGGCATGTCTTCAGCGGTGAGGGTTACGACACGCCCACCGACCAACGCTGGTGCATCAACTCAATCAGCGTTCGTCTTGATCCGGTCGCGGACTCGCCTGATGGGAACCAGTAGCCACCGAAGCCGCCCTCGCAGGCCCGCCGTTCCTCGGTCCTGAGCGACCACTAGGTCTGCGTTGGCCCAGACTTGGTCAGACCCAGCTGGGTCGTCCACGGTTGGGCCGTAGAGCGCCTCGTCTGCGACTTGGGCGACAGCGCGCAGTTGCGCGCTTGCGGTGGTGTCCTGGGCAGTACTGCGGGGTGACTGTGGCAACTCAACCCGCAGGTGTCGCCGGACGGATCGGATCCAAATCCACGCGCCCGCGGCCGGACCATCGGCCGCGCCAGTGCGCAACTTCTTGATCAATCGCCGTCGCCACAGGACGATGGCACCGAGCCAGGCGGCGATTGCCAGCATGATGCCCAACAGCCAGAAGGCCCACGTGGGGATTGTCTGATCGGCGGGTTTGG
The DNA here is from genome assembly GCA_018003655.1 of Candidatus Nanopelagicales bacterium. NCBI lineage: Bacteria > Bacillati > Actinomycetota > Actinomycetes > Candidatus Nanopelagicales > Candidatus Nanopelagicales bacterium. The sequence goes on along the minus strand of JAGNDY010000025.1, from coordinate 3,967 downwards.
GCTCGGGTGGCTTCGTAGGTTCGGGCTTGGGCTTGACCGTTGGCTTGGGCTTGGGCTTGGGCGCTGGTGGCGGCTTCGGCGGTGCCTTGTATCTGGAGGGCACGGGCACCCCGCGGGCCAGATCCTGCGGTCCTGGTGCGAACGGAACCCATCCAACGTTGGTGAAGTTGACCTCCGGCCAAACGATGGCACTGCGGGTGGTGACCTTTCCGCCAGCCGCGCTAGGCATCGCGTAGCCAGCGACCAGTCGGCTGGAGAAGCCCTGAGTTCGCGCCATCACCGCGAAGGCGGTGGCAAACTGGGCTTCCGAGCCGCTCTTGCTGGTGGTGAACATGTTGTCGAGTGCCCGGTAGCTAAACACGTCGGCGCCGGCGGTCGAACTCTCGCGAAACTCCGGCCCAGCCGTTGCGTCCGCCAGCCTGGTCAAGCGCTGGTACGCCGAGCCGCCGCCGGCCATGGCGTTGTCGGCAAAGTCGATGAGGCTTAGCGGGACGCCGGTAGGAAGTTCGGTGGCTCGGCCAGCCGAATCCCGATCCGTACCGGACGCACTCTGCAACGGTCGGAGGTTCTTCAGCGCAAGCACGTTTGCGGTGACCGCGTAGTCGGTGGATTTGGCTTTGTCCGATCGTGAGATCACCACGGCGTCGCCATCCGATCGGATCGGAACGCCGGTGACCGCGGTCGGGCGGTAGGGCGCGGGTAACCACGGGCCTGGCAGATCCTCGGTCGTTGTGACGCTCGCTTGCACTGGTCGGGTCCAACGCAGCCGCGGGGGCGGGACGTAGGGGATGGTCGGTTCCACATCGGAGAAGGTCTTGATCGTCTGCCAAGACGCTCCGTTGTAGAACTCGGCGGTTGCCCAAACGAAAGCCTTGGGCAGGGCTGCACCACTGACGGTCATCAACGGGAACTTGGAACGGCGTTCGATGGTCTGCCACTGGTTGACTTGGTTGACTGGGTTGACCTTGGTCTCGGGGCGGTAGTTGTCAGTTTGGTGTGGATCGTACGGCTTGTCCTTACTGCCCAACCCGGTCAACTGCGCAAGGACGACGGCAGTGCCAGTGATGAGCACGCACAGAGACAGCACGAAGACCCCGTGAACGATCCGCCCACTACCCGGGGCGCGCTGTGGTTCGGCGAATTCAGCACCGTCGGAGATGCTGCCGCCGGTATCTCCGCTTGGCACCAGTGCCATGGCGCCGGTACAGGCCAACAGAAATACGATCCCGCTGCTGGTGGGTGATTCAATTGATCCCTCACTCAACGCGGTCGCCCCGACGAACAGCATCATGCTCGGGATCAACGCCAGCGCAGGTCGCTTGGTGCACATCAGCAGTGCACTCATCATCGTGGCGTAGCCGGTAAAGATGATGGCGGCGGTGACGGTCTCGGAGTTCAGCGGCGCTGGGACGGGTGAGCGCAACAGAATCCCCAGACCCTGCAGGGTGCCGCTGACGATTGCACCCGGAGACACCGAGCCGGTGCTGTCCTCCAACGTGATCGCGCCGAGGATGAATCCCGCGGCGAACGTGCCTGCAAGTCCCATGAGGGCCCCGGTTCCGCGGGCGACCCGTCGGCCCCCAGCCGTACCCGCAGCAAAGGCGATCGCAACGATCAAGACGGCCGGGATGATCCTGAACAATGTCGCGCCGGGGCCGAGCAGTCGCCACCATGCTGAAGCCGCCGCAGCACAGATCAGCGCGGCCGCGATACTGCGATGAATGACATCCCGACGGCTCATGAACCCGGCTTTCGGGTCCGCTTCACCGGCACGGGCTGCAGGTGCGAGACATCCTCGGCGACCGCGGCGTCGACAAGTACCAAGCCGCGACGTCGAGTAACGGCTGGCGGCCCGGGCGATCCAAGGCGGTAGAGAGCGGCCTCGCCGATGATGCTGCGAACGCCAGTTAGTGCACTGAGGAATCCAGTTCCGGGACCTGTGACAGCGACTATGGCCGTGGCCCGGGTGTTGATCACGCGACCACGTAGCTTCGCCGAGGACATCGGCTGCGACTCGCCGTCGACAATCGCCAGTGTCTCAAGCAACTTGGCTAGATCGTCCGGTCTGGTGACCTCCACTTCGGCATGGTTCTGGCCCGCGACGACGGTCATCGGAACCCCGGTGCCCGCGATCGCATTCGCCAGTGACGCCGTGGTGTCAACCGCCTGCTCAAAGGAATCCTCAGTCGGATAAACGCCCCTCTCACAATCCAGAAACAACAGCAGCCGTGGTCGTGGGCTGTCGACCATCTGCTTGACGACCAACACGCCGGTGCGAGCACTCGACGGCCAGTGGATCTTGCGCAGCTCGTCACCAACCACGTATTCACGCAGTGTGTGGAAGCGATCCGAGCCCGCCGCGACATCTGCCGCGCCGGCATCGCGACCCAAGCGGGCCAGGATGTCCGGTGGTCCCATCGGCAACACTCGCGGATAGACCAGCAACTCCCCGGCCTCACCCACTTGGCGAGATCGCTGGAACAGCCCCCAGGGGTCGCGACGGGTGAGTACGGCGGGTCCGATCGTCAGGTGCCCACGCTTGGTGGTGACGAATCGGTAGCTTGCCTCGCTGCGAGTGGCCGGTGCCGCCAGGGGAATGGTGACGTGAACGTCCAGGTGTCCGATTCGATCCGTCGCCTCCAGCGGGGCGGCCGGGACTGGACTGCGATTGCGACGGCCGAGTCGAACGGTCGCCGACTCCCCACGAGTGACGTGGGCGGGATCGACGGATCGGTCAAGGTTAGACGTTGGTGGTTTGGCAACGAGTAGGGCAGCCACGGCAATGAGTACGACTATTCCGAAAGCGGCATAACCCACCCCGGGGTAGCCGAGTAGAAATGCGAGGAGCGACACCACAGGAATTGCGATGAAGGCCCCGATCGCGCGACCTGTCACGATTCAGCCTTGGGGGATCGGGACCGTCGAGGTGGCTTGCCCCAGCAGTTCGAACGCTGAGAGCCCCTCCGCAAGGGCTTCCGGGGCCAGTACCAGTCGGTGGGTCAGGACCGCGGGGACCAATTGGATGACGTCGTCGGGTACGACGTAGTGGCGACCCTGGGAGGCAGCCCACACTCGGGCGGCCGCCATCAGCCCGAGGCCGCCTCGGGGGCTCGCACCGAGTCGGAAGCCGGGATGCACTCGGGTCGATTCGGTCAGGGCGACGATGTATTCGATGACCTTGTCGGCAACGTGAACTTTGGCGGCCGCTCGGATCATCGACATGACCTCAGACGGTGTTGCCACCGGCGTGAGGTCGTTGAGGAGCCGACCCTCATGAGCATTGCGCAGGATCGCCTGTTCGGATATGCGGTCAGGGTAGCCAACGCTGATCCGCATCAGGAATCGGTCGAGTTGAGCTTCCGGCAGCGGAAACGTGCCGTCCATATCGATGGGGTTCTGGGTCGCGAGGACCAGGAACGGCCGCTGGACCGGGCGACTGACACCATCGACGGTCACTGTGCGCTCGGCCATCACCTCAAGCAACGCTGATTGCGTCTTAGGGGAAGCGCGGTTGATCTCGTCAGCGAGGACCACGTTCGCGAAGATTGGACCTGGGTGGAACTCGAATTCGCCGCGGGTCTGGTGGAAGACCGTCACACCCGTGACATCGCTGGGCAGCAGGTCAGGGGTGAACTGGATGCGTGAGCCAGACAGTCCCAGCGACGATGCGAGCGCTCGGGCCAGCGAGGTCTTTCCCAAACCCGGTACATCCTCAAGCAGGAGATGACCCTCGGCCATGAGCGAGGTCAAGGCGAGTCTGACCACGGCATCCTTGCCCTGGATGAATTTCTCGACATTGGCGATGATGCTGTCGAACCGTTGGGCAAAGGCGACGGCTCCGTCGGCGGTCAATGGGGATCGAGCTGGATCCTCGGTCATGACTACCTCTCTGTGGAATGGGCATAGGGGTTGTCGGCGATCGTATCTGTCGAGGCGCGCGCTGCGTCGGTTTACTCAGTACCGTCTA
>JAGNDY010000024.1 GCA_018003655.1 Candidatus Nanopelagicales bacterium | reverse complement strand
GCTGCAGGTGGGGGATCGATTCACCGGTACCAACAAGCACGGCCTGGCCCGCTGGTCGACGCAGTGCACCGTTACGCAAGCCGAGCGCGGCAAGGTGTTTGAGTTCGCCGTCGCGGTCAAGCCGTTTACGATCTCGACCTGGCGCTACGAGTTCGAGGCCGACGGTGACGCGACGGTAGTGACCGAGAATTGGACCGATGAACGCTGCGGCGCCCGTGGGGTAGTGATCAAGGGCCTGGGGCAGGTGTTCATTCCGGGTTCCCGCCTCGAGCACAACCGTCGGGGCATGCAGCAGACACTAGTGAATCTGAAAGCCGCCGCCGAGGCCCTCTAGTGGCGGCGTCGGCGTCGCTCGACCGGGTGGCCGAGTAGGTCGGCTACTTGACGTCCGGCAGATTCTTGAGCACGTCGCTGATCAGCTTGCAACTGTCGAATTGTGTCTTCTCAACCGTCCAACCGAGGCGGACGATGACGGCCTTTTTCGACGGAACCATCGCGACGACCTGGCCGTAGTGACCCTCCATCGACAGTGTGTCCTTGGGGATGTCGGAGTAGCTCGCGCACTCACCGCTATTCGGTTGCGCGGGAATCCACGTTTGCGCTCCGTAGCTGTTGCCATCGCCGGTTGGCAGCGACGGGGTTCCCGCGAACTTCCACCAGCCCTGCGGCACGACCTGCTTGGAATCCCACGCGCCGTCGCTGAGCATCAGTTGTCCGAGTCGGGCCCAGTCGCCTGTGCTCGCGTAGATGTATGAGCCACCGACCCAGGTGCCGGATGTGTCGGTCGCGAACGTGCCGTTCTTGATACCGATCGGGGAGAAGACTTCCTTGTTCCAGTAATCCCAGTACTCCTGATCGTTGGCGAACATGCCCTGGGTGACCTGGCTGATGATGTCTGCGACGCCGGTGCTGTAAGCGAAAGTGGTGCCGGGGTCCGCGGCCATCGATTGCGACGCCGCGTAGTTGGCCATGCTCGGCTCGCCGTAGAGCATCTGGACGACCTTGGCGGTGGGGCCGTAGTCGTCTTCGAAGTCGAGGCCGGACTTCATGCCGAGCAGATCGTTGACCGTCATCTTGCTCTTCTGTGGATCGTTGCGCCAATCGGCGACCCACGAGGGCTCGCGATCCTTGGGGAAGGAATCCACCACGAGGGTGCTGGGATCAAATCCCTTTTCGCTAGCGCGCTTGTAGAACACCATCGCGTTGACCGTCTTGGTCATCGACCACCCGAGCAGCGGCATGTCCTCAGGGAAACCGTCGGCTTGCTTTTGGATCAGCAGTTTGCCGTCCTGGACAACTGCGAGTCCGCGGGCGTTGGCGGCCTTCGGATCGCCCGCGCCCACGAACGCCTCATTCACGGCGTTCTCAAGGCCCTTGGCATTGACGCCAGCACCCCATTGAGACGGTGGAACCGCCGAGTCGCCAGCGGGCCACGGTGCCGGGTTCTCTGGCGTTGACGTGAATGGCTGCGCCGCCGGATCCGGGGTGACGTCGAGGACACACCCACGGTTGGGAAGCAATGACGCCGTGCGAGAGAAGATTCCGAGGAACTTGGCGGTCACCTTGCGGTTGGGTTCGTCGACGGATGTCGAGACCACACTGAGCGCGGGGCTCTGCGGCAAAACGTCCTGGTTAAAGACATCGTCGGCGTTGCGACCGGACGTAAATGTTCCGGAGCACACGCTCTGGGCGGCAAGGCCAGCGCTATTGGTGGGGATGTTGAACCACAACAGTGCGCCGATGATGAGGGCGAGGAGCACGACGATCACCGTGACGATCGTGATGATCGTTCGCTTGAGCCACTTGCGCTTCTTCTTGGGCTCGGCTGGCTCGACCCCTGGTGTTGCTGCTGCAGTTGTCATCGTCGACTTCCCGTTAGTCGCCTGAATTGTCGTCGAGAGACTACAACGGCAAGACCCCGTCGCGAGGGTTGAGCGAGATCACTACTCCGCTTGGCTGCGTTTTCCGCGGCGACGGCCCAGGATCGAGGCGAATACGGCTCCCGCAGCGAAAGCGATTGCCACAGCCGCGAGGGGATGAGAGCTGATCCAGTTGCTCGCATTGTCGGCGGCTGGTTGAGCGGCTTCGGTCGCCGCCGCGATGCCTTCTTCGAGCGCGTCGATGGCCTGGCTAGCCGCCGCCGTGGTCGCGGCACCGACCGTCTCGAGCTTGTCGGTTACCACCTCGGCTGCTTCAGAAGCTGTGGGCAGATCAATGTCGGGCAGTTCGATGTCGATCGTTTTGGTCATGGGTGTGATGCTAGCGGGTGCGGGTTTTGCTCCATCCGCGCGAGATCAACCGCCTGACTGTCCGGGGCTCGGTTCCGCACGTGAGCCGCTGACCCAGCACTACAGATAGCCACCGTGGATCGCCGGGCGGAACAGTTCTTCTTGCGAGTAGGCGGGCTGTTTGGACTCCTCGAAGACAGCAACTCCTCCGAAAGCCTCGACGAGTTTGGGTCCGTATGCGTCGGTGGCCGAGGCAATGTTGGAACAGGCGTAGGCCAGATTCGCCGGGTTGACGTCCGAACCCCAGATCTCCGATTCGATGAGAACTTGACCTCGCACGTGGAAGATTCGGGCAAACTGGATGGCGCTGTTGATTTCGTTCAGTGCAGTATCCAAAGCGGGCGTCGACTCAAGTTCGGCCACGGCGATGCTGAATACCTGGACGATCGCGTCACCCGGGTTGATCACCCGAATGAAGAACAGCGCCTTGCCGAACTCGAAGCGCAGGTCCCCATCCTCGTCACTTTCGGGCCTGGTTCCGGTCATCCTCTCCACTAGGTCCCGAACGTAGGACTCGACCATGTCTGTTCTCACAGCTGGGCACTCCAATTAAGTCAGGGGTTGCACGGTGACGGAAGGTAGTCGGGCCGGTTCGAGGTATCCGATGCAACCAGATGGGAATCACTGGTGTCGATCATTCCCAAATGGTTACTGTGTGGCACCACCGACGCCCTCCATGTCTCGTAGGCGTCGGATCCGCGCATCCAACGGCGGGTGCGTAGCCAGCAACCGCCCGCGCCACGATGTTCTGGCGTTGAACCACATATGCGCGGTTGCAGTGTTGGTTTGATCCGGCGGTTGGTCGAACGATTGCAAGCGCTCAAGCGCGTGCCGCAGGCCGGCTGGGTTCCTGGTGAACTGAACGGCAGTCGCATCGGCGAGGGACTCCCGCCGCCGGGACATCCCAGCGTTCAGATATGTCATCAGTATTGGGGTGAATAGCAGTAGGAGCATCGCAAGCGGTCCACCGTCCTGGACCTCGCCATCGTCGTTCCGTCGGGTCGCGAGTGCTGCGAAGAGGGAATACATCGCCCAGAGGACGGCGGCGATCGAAGCCGCGATCGACATCACGCGGATATCCCGATTGGCGACGTGTCCCATTTCGTGGGCGACTACTCCTTGGACTTCGTCACGGGTCATTGAGTCCAACAGGCCGGAGGTCAACACAATGGCGGCGTGTTCGGGGTCGCGCCCGGTTGCCAGGGCGTTCGGGGACGGGTCGTTGATGATGGCGACGCGCGGCATTGGCAGCCCGGCGGCGATACGAACCTCGTCAACCAAGTCGTACAGCGCGGGCGCTTCGGCGCGGTTGACGATCTGGGCGCCAGTCGCGTGCAGGACCGCGACATCGCTGAACCAGTAGCTCAGCAGCGGGAAGATCGCAGCAACAAGGCAGACCGCAATCAGCCATCCGCCCGACCAACTGCCGGTCAGGTACATGATCGGCGCACTGGCCGCGACGAAGCAGACGAACATCGCGAGAATCAGAGCCACCGTAGCGCGGCGGTTGACTTGCTGGCGATCACGGAAATTGACCATCTGCCTCCTTTGCTAATCGCTAAACCGAACGTCGTCGTTGTGCGGTGTCATTTCTGCATTCACTTTTGACGCTAGCCGGGGAGTCCGACAATTTGTGGTGGCGTCGATCTTGCTCTGACAGCAGGAGCACGGGTCATGTGCAGATGTCGGCTGAGGTAAGAACGTCGGACTCCCGTGGCACTGTCAGTTCGAGGAGCGCTGTGTGACTCGCTGCAACGGGTGCGGCGGATCCACCCGGCGGCAACAGGAATGGCAACCTACTTTGCAGTACTCGGAATCCCCGCGAACACCGACGATGAGCGGGTGATCAAGAGCGCCTATCGGAAGATGGCGCTACGCCATCACAGTGACCGCGGCGGTCGTGATGCGGACATGGTCAAGGTCAACCGTGCCTACGAGGTGCTCAGGGACCGGGCGAGCCGCCAGCGATACCGGGAAGTGGTTGAGAGACGCGCCGCCGAGCGCCAGGGTCGTTACGAGTCTGATTCGGAAGGTACGTACCAGTTCCGGTATGCCGCAACCGCTGAAAATGCCGCCCGCCCACCGCGTTCGGCCGCACCGTCACGGCCGCGTCACGCTGGAGGTTCGGCACCGGACCTTGGGCCGCTCGACGTCATTGTCGATCGCGTAGCACGAATTGTCGTGTCGCTGGTTGCCGGCGTCGGCTACTTCGCGCTGGGATTCCTCTACTCGATCTTCGTCTTCAGTCTGCTGTCAGAATGGGTTTGGTGGCTCTCGCCAGACGTGTCGTGGATTCCGTGCTGGGTCTGCGCGCTTCTCTACGTCGGCTACCGAATGGTCGCCGCCACTAACGAGCCCCTGCCAGAAGCGGGTGCCGCAGATTAGGCGCGAAGCACGACTACCTGGGAGCGTTCCGGCGCGGTGCCACTCGCTCACGCCGACGCCTGCGACGGCGGGATGAGTTCAGCTGGGAAGCCAAAGCGGTGGGCGATTCTGCCGACACCGTAGAGCTCCAGCAGCAGGGTTGGAGCGAGGATCTCACTGCAGTTCTGGTGCAGTCGCTCGGCCTCGTCGACGAGTTCGACGGTCCGATCGCTCGTGGAGCGGACCCGCACCTGTATACCCAAGCCGCAGTCGGGACAGATGCCGATCACGCGCTCGGGATGAATCATCCAGATCCATCCGGATGCACGCAGGACCTTGTCGTCGTAGAAGCTGGCGGAATCATCCACGGCTCCGACGCCGACTCTGTCCGCTATCGCGGGCTCGATGTCATCGCAGGCTGGATGCACGTCGAACAGCCGAAGTTGTTCCCATTCCTGCCCTTGGTTTGTACCGTCTTTCTTGCTGCCCATAATCCGTCCTCGGAAGTGGGCGAGAGGCTGAGGGCCACTCGCTGATCTTGCCGAATCGCGGTTGCGATGCCGGCCAGCTCTTCCCCTGGAGCACCCACCATCAGCGACGGGGGTTGCTGGATGGCCAGCCAGGTACCGACAGCCATCTCTCTTGAGCCATGTGTTCAATTGTCGTTCGTTGTTGCGGTGTCAACGCGGGGTAAACAAACCCGGGAATGACATTGCTTGCGTTGTGCAGGACTCCTAACAAATTGTTGATCCCGAATATTCCTTGATCACCGACGGACGCTAGGTATGTCGGCCGCGCCACCAGTCACCAAGCCGTGGCCCTGAAACTGTCGGGCGGTCGGCGTAGCTTCGGTCCCAAGCAAACGAACGGGGACGAAGATGAGCAAATACAGCAGCGTTGTGATGGACCGGATAGCGGGAGTTCTGGTGGGTACCGCGTGCGGTGACGCACTCGGCGCTGGCTACGAGTTTGGTCCAGCATTGGAGCCGGAGGTCCCCGTCAGCATGACCGGGGAAGGCCCGTTCGGGTTTGAACCAGGGGAGTGGACTGACGACACATCCATGGCGATTGCGATCGCTGAGCTCGCTGCCGGTGCGGACCTGCGCATGGCCTCAACACAGGACCAGCTCGTCCGGCGCTGGATTGACTGGACACGAGTCTCCAAGGATGTAGGGGTACAAACCGCGTCGGTGCTCAGCTCTGCGTCGAAACAGGGCACCGCTCTCGCGGCCACCGAGGCTGCCCGGCAACACCACGAGCGGACAGGTCGCTCGGCCGGGAATGGATCGCTAATGCGCACCGCGCCAGTGGCTTTGGCCTTCCTTGATGATGCGGCCGCCTTGGCGCGGGTCGCTCGCAGTGTTGGGTCGCTGACCCACTTCGATGAAGATGCCGGTGATGCCTGCGTGCTTTGGTGTCTGGCGATTCGTCATGCGGTCCTGCACGGGGAGTTCGACGTGCGGATCGGACTCGATTCCTTGGCATCCGATCGCCAGCGAATATGGAGCGAGCGAATCCAGGAGGCGGAGCAACTCAGGCCCCGTGACTTCACCAACAACGGTTGGGTGGTCCAGGCTTTCCAGGGTGCCTGGTCGGCGATCCACAACACACCGGTGCCAGTGAACAATGCGGCCAAGCACACCTACGAAGCCCAGCACTTGCAACTGGCGCTTGAGGCAACTGTCCGAGGCGGCAACGACACCGACACCGTGGCGGCGATCGCGGGCGGGTTGCTCGGTGCGCGATGGGGTGTGTCCGCGGTCCCCGTCGAGTGGCAGCGCAAGCTCCATGGCTGGCCCGACCTGCGTCAGCGCGATCTAGTCCGACTGGCCATCGCAGTCGCTGACCCCGCATTGGAAGAACGGTCGCTGGACTACGACTACCTGAGGCAGTACTCAACAACGACGATTCATCCGCACGACAGCGGCGTCATCCTGGGCTCGGTCAACGGACTCGTTGGTGCCTCGGCTGACATCGACGCGGTGGTATCGCTGTGCCGGATGGACGCGCGATACCGACCGGCGGGAGTCGACGACGAGAACCTCATCGAGATCTGGCTGACCGATAGCGACGACCCGGATGGCAACGCGCACTGCCACTTCGTCCTTTCACAGGCCGCCGAGGCCGTGACGCAACTTCGGCGGGAGGGCCACACGGTCTATCTGCACTGTGCTGCGGGACAGAGTCGAACACCAGCGGTCGCGGCGCTGGTTGGTGCCTCCGTCAAGGGGATCAAACCGGCAATGGCTCTAGTCGAGGTCGCCGCCGCATTGCCCGATGCGCGCGTTAACCCACTGTTCGTGCGACTGCTCGACGAGCTAGCACAGTAGGCCAGCACGGTCCTGGCGATGTGAGGTTCGTATCAGATGTCATCTCACGACCGCGCTCGGAACGACGACTGCTTCTGCGTAGATCGTGAGCTCAGCAATGACGCCCTGACTCCGGTAGCCTCCGGTGGCGGGTGCCCAAGTGGCGACCCGGGAGGGTGGTAGCAGGTGTCGCGAACGGGACGTTTCTTCATTGCATTGGGCGTGGCGCTGGTCGGGGGACTGCTGTTGTTCCTGACTGCGCCAGCGTCGTCACTGGTGAATGCGCCGGTTAGCCCTGAAGGGTCAACGGTCGGCGAGACAATCGACTCGAAGATCACCCCTGCTTTGACGAGCTTCTACGACGTGGGCAACTGGAAAGCAGCAGCACCCGGCACGTTGATGAAGGCAGAACCGGTCGCCGGTGCGCCCGCCGGAATCAAGATGTACCGAATCATGTATCAATCCACTGACCTGCAGGGCAATGCCATTCCTGTCACCGGCCTTTATGCGGCGCCCGCGGGAGCGGCACCTGCTGGGGGTTATCCATTGGTGTCGTTTGCACATGGCACCACCGGTATCGCACGGATGTGCGGGATGAGCCAAACGCCGCTGCAAGCGGACACCCCCGCCAATAGCAACTGGGTGCCCCACATCGAACCTCTTGTCAAGCAGGGTTGGGCGGTCGTTGCCAGCGACTACTCAGGAATGGGTGCCCCAGGGCCATCGTCATACCTCGTCGGTCCGCTAGAGGGTCGTGGAGTTCTCGATGCACTGCGCGCCGTGAAGAACCCCTCGCCCACGATTGGCTCGGTTCCGATCAACCAGAGCAATCTTGGCGTTTACGGGAAGTCGCAAGGTGGCGAAGCCGCGACATCGGCGCTCCAACTGGCACCCACCTACGCCCCCGAGCTGCGGATCGACGGCGGGGTGATCCTGGCTCCCGGTTTCACACCTGCGATCCCGGGGATTCTCAACGCGGTAGCGAAGAACCCGACAAGTACGTCACAGAATATGTTCGTCATGCTCATCGCCAAGTCGTACGCCGAGAACTACCCGGAGATCGTTTCCCTCGATCAGATCCTCAGTCCCCTAGGGATGCAGAAAGCGAAGGACCTGGAGACCAAGTGCGGGAGCGACCTGGCCAACCAAGTCTCCGATGTGCCGCTCAGCAAGCTGATCAACTACCCAATCGCACCGGGACTGATCAAAGCGCTCGGCAAGGGGATGCCGGGTACGGAGAAACTCGACGTTCCGCTCATGGTGGTCCAAGGACTCAAGGACAAGACGATCCTGCCGCAGTTCACCCACGCCCAAGTGATGTCGCAATGCGCATTGGGCACGACCGTCTTCTACGTGCGCTACCCATATGACGATCATCCATCGCTGAACTACCAGGCGAGACTTCACAATCCCTCGGTCATCGACTGGATGAACGACCGTTGGGCCGGGTCACCCGCTCCGTCCAACTGCGCGAACCAGTTGCTCGGGACCGTCGACACGACGACGAAGGTGAACTGATGAACCGCGAGATCGTTCTTGAGGCGACCTTGGGAATCACGGTCGGACTGATCGTTGCTGCGATCGCGGCGTTCCGCAGCAAACCTGTACCGGGCGCAGGCACCTTCCGGCGCGCAGCCATGCTCGGAATCCTTACCTACGCAGTCATCGCCGCTCCGACCTTCACCCCGCCAGGCATGTCGGTGCTGGGAATGATTGCCCTGCTCGTGGTGGTGGGTCTGGCGCTTGCCGGATCGCTGCTCGCGCCCCAACTGGTCGCGCCCCAGCCTGTTGCCCAACGCGGCGTTCAAGGGCTTGTCGGCACCGGCGTCGCGGCCATTCTGCTCATCGCCGCCGGGCAAACGCTCGCGCTGCTAAGTCGCCTCGATCCGCGGGTGATCGTGGTGGTGGTCGCTGTCACGGCGGCACTGTTGGTGGCGGGCCAGGGGTTGGTTGCGAGCTCCCGCATCAGTTCAGTGGCCATGTGGTTGCTGATCGTGCCAATTTTGATCGCTCTGGCGTTGGGGTTCTTACTCGGCAACGTCTCGGTCTTGGCGAGCCCAAGTCGCATTGGCGATGGCACGCCGTGGGTGGCGATCCTTGCCGTTGCCTTGCTCATCTTCGCCTTGGGCTGGGTTGATAACAGCTTGCTCGCGGGCCGTCGGGCCGGGAAGTGGTCGCCATTGCGCGTGCTGGTATGGGTGGTGGTCGTCCTCGTGCTCGTTTTGGTTGGCTTGCTGATGTTCTTCGGTGGCGTGATGTTCGCGCCCTCGATGGAGTTCTTTGTTGTACCGGCCAACATTGACGCCTTGCCGGGACTGGCGGGGGTGCTGCTCGCGATCGTGACGGTGCTATTCGCCGCCCTGGTCGCCAATGCATTGACCGGCGTCGGTGGACTGGGACTCGATACGCAGCCACAGTCGAGCCCAGCTGAGGCAAGCAGTAGTGGCGCCGTTGCGGACTCCACCGTGGCGGCCGAGCCCAACGTCACAGTTCGGCCGATTTGGGTCTGGGGAAGTGCGGCTGTTGCTGTGATCGTCGCCCTTATTGATCCTGGATCACAAGCCATTCTGATTGCGGTGGGATTACTCGCTGCGGCGCTGGTTGGCGCGCAGGTGGGTGGCGGCGACGCAGCGCGTGGAGCAATCACCGGACTAGTCGCAACGTTGGTCGGGGTCGTCGTGTTGGTTGTGATCGGGCGGCTTGAACTTGGCTGGGCGTCGATCATCGTGACGTTCGCAGTGGCCCTCGTCGGCTTCCTGGTAGGCCGCTTCGGCCCGAACCAAGCTAGGTCGGCAACGACGTAGGCGAGCATTCGGCAGAGTCCGCGAACGGCTAGTAAGCGGCGCGCGGACTCTGGTTGGATTTGCTGCGGGATTAGATGAGGTTGCCGCCGGTCATCGTCCAGCACGGGGTGGGAAGCGGGACGCCATGCTCGATCGGCTCGTTGGCGGAGCGTGGCTCCCCGTCCTTGAGGGTCAAGGTCATCACCTTGTAACCCGAGATCCCGGCCTTGCGCTCAACCTGCAGGAACTGGCCCGGCTCGATGTAGGGAGACCATTCGGCCCTACCCTCGGAGGGGGTGCAGCTGGTGTGTGTCTGCCAGGCGCCACCGTCCAGGTCGACGTAGGGAGCGGCCGACCAGGGGTTCGACGCCTTGAATTCGGTGACGTTGCCCTTGTCGCTGAGGATCGATCCGGTCACGTCGATCGGACTTCCCGATGCGGTCATCCGCTGGACACCACCGGGTGCCACCAGGCCCGAGTTGCACTTCTTCGTGCCTCCCGCGCAGACGCTGACGAACTGCTCTTTGCTGGTGTCGTTCTTGAACGTGAAGGCGGTTCCGTCAACGGAGGCTTGGGCTGGCGCTGCGACTGCGACGGTACCGAGCCCACCGATCAGGACCACGCCTGCTGCTAGAGCGACCCGTCGGCTGGTGGTGGCAAATGCAGTTCGGCGTGAATTCGTCATCGTGACTCCCTGGGGGATTGGCTGGGTTTGCTGCCCGAAGTGTGGATTCCTATGTTCGGGATCTACCCGTGGCCCCCCAGGGCAAACCACTCAAACGGGTGATAGAGGACGCTGTCTCGAAGCTGCGCACCCCGCCAGTCTCGGTCAAGCGGGCAGGAACTCGACCAGCAGATCGTTGATCGTGTCGGGGTCGTCGAGTTGCATCCAGTGGCCGGCGCTCTCAAGCCGTTGATAAGTCCAGGGGCCACTCACCAACTCGGCCGAGCGCGTCATCTGCCCCTCGGTCAGCGCGTGGTCTCCGGAACTCCAGATGGCCAGCGTTGGTGAGGCGACCTTGGGGAATTCGAATGGGGTTCCGACGAATGACTCTGGCTTCATGTTGGCCCGGTACCAGTTCAGGCCGGGGGTCAGCGAGTCGTTGCGCTCCAAAGCGGCGATCACTGCGTCTTCGTCTGGATGGTGACCCCAAGCGCGGAACCTCGCCCAGTCGTTCTCAGACAGCCACTGCTCGGCGACGTCGGGGAATTGGAACAGCAGCATGTACCAGGACTTCTCGTACTGGTCGAAGCCACCGCCATGGAACGTGGCCGGATGGCCGACGGACATCGCCACCAAGTGGTCGACCCGGTCAGGGAAGAAGGAGCCCAGCACCCACGCGACGGCGGCGCCCCAGTCGTGACCGACGATGTGCGCGCGTTCGATCTCGAGCGAATCAAGCACGGCGATGACGTCGGTAGCCAACGCGAACCCGCCATACGCATCGATGTCGGTCGGCTTGTCGGATTCCCCGTACCCACGCATGTCGGGGACGATCACCTGAAAGCCCGCCGCCGTCAGCGCTGGCACCTGGTGACGCCACACTCGGCCAGAATCGGGAAACCCATGCAGGAGCACTACAGGACGCCCCTCGCCATAGACCTCGAAGGAGATCTGGACGCCGCTGTTATCGGCCTTCATTGGAACCTCCTGGATTGGGTGCGATGGCTGCTGACGCTAGCGGTTGTCCACCACAGCTTGTCCACCAGAACGCACGATGGCGGACCAGGGTCTCTGCGAGACCCCGATCCGCCATCGTGCGTGGGCGTTCGAGCGGACTAGGCCAGGTCGAAGCGGTCCAGGTTCATGACCTTGTCCCAAGCAGCGACAAAGTCGTTGACCAGCTTGCCAGCGCCATCGTCGGAACCGTAGACCTCGGCCAAGGCGCGCAGCCGGGAGTTGGATCCGAACACCAGATCGACGCGGCTGGCGGTCCACTTGACCTCACCAGTTGCGCGATCTTTGCCTTCGAACGTCTCCTCGGTATCCGATGTCGGCTCCCACGTCGTGCTCATATCGAGCAGGTTGACGAAGAAGTCGTTGGTCAACGCACCGGGGTTCTTGGTGAGCACACCGAGGTTGGATCGGTCGAAGTTGGCGCCGAGGACCCGAAGACCGCCGATCAGGACCGTCATCTGTGGTCCGCTCAACGACAGCAGGTTCGACCGATCGATGAGCATGCGCTCCGCGGGCGGCAGGTCGCCCTTGCCCTGGTAGTTGCGGAACCCGTCGGCGACCGGTTCGAGCACGCTGAACGATTCCACGTCGGTCTCTTCCAGCGACGCATCCGTACGACCAGGCACAAACGGAACCACAACTTCGTGGCCAGCGTTCTTGGCGGCTTGCTCAACAGCAGCGCACCCGCCGAGCACGATCAGGTCGGCAACTGAGATCTGTTTGTCGCCAGCCTGCCCGTTGAAGTCAGATTGGATGCCTTCCAGCGCGCGCAGTACCTGGCCCAATTCAGCCGGGTTGTTGACCTCCCAGTCTTTCTGCGGCTCAAGGCGAATGCGTGCACCGTTGGCCCCGCCCCGCATGTCGCTGCCGCGGAACGTTGACGCCGAGGCCCACGCTGTCGTGACCAGTTGCGAGACGGATAGGCCGGAGCCGAGGATCGTCTGCTTCAACGAGGCGATGTCGTCGGCGTCGACCAATTGATGGGTGACGGCAGGAATCGGGTCCTGCCAGAGCAGTTGCTCGGATGGGACCTCGGGTCCGAGGTACCGGGAGACTGGGCCCATGTCGCGGTGGGTCAGCTTGAACCACGCTGCGGCGAAGGCCTTGCCGAACTCGTCCGGGTTCTCAAAGAACCGACGTGAGATCGGCTCATAGATCGGATCCAGCCGCAGCGCCAAGTCGGTCGTGAGCATGACCGGCGTGTGTGATTTGGATGGTTCGTGTGGATCCGGCACGGTTCCCTCCGCGGCCGGATCGGTCGGGATCCACTGATGCGCACCAGCCGGACTCTTCGACAATTCCCACTCGTAACCAAAGAGCGTCTCGAAGAAGCTGTTGTCCCACGCGATGGGAGTAGGAGTCCACGCGCCCTCAAGGCCACTACTGATGGTGTCGTCGCCTTCGCCGGTGCCGAACTTGTTCTTCCAGCCGAAGCCCATCTCCTGCAGCGGAGCGGCCTCGGGTTCAACGCCGACGTAGTCGTTGGGGTCGGCGGCACCATGGGTCTTGCCGAAGGTATGGCCACCGGCGATGAGCGCGACCGTCTCTTCGTCGTTCATTGCCATGCGCCGGAACGTCTCGCGAATGTCGCGGGCCGAGGCCAGTGGGTCGGGGTTGCCGTTCGGGCCTTCCGGGTTGACGTAGATGAGGCCCATCTGAACGGCTGCGAGCGGATTGGCCAACTCGCGGTCGCCGCTGTAGCGCTCGTCGCCGAGCCAGGAGTCCTCCGATCCCCAGTTGATCTCCTCTGCTTCCCACACGTCTTCGCGACCGCCGCCGAAGCCAACAGTCTGCAGACCCATGGACTCCAGTGCACAGTTGCCAGTGAGGACGAGCAGATCCGCCCACGAGATCTTGCGGCCGTACTTCTGTTTGATCGGCCAGAGGAGGCGGCGCGCCTTGTCGAGGTTCACGTTGTCGGGCCAACTGCTTAGTGGCGCGAAGCGCTGCTCGCCCGAGCCAGCCCCTCCGCGACCATCATTGATGCGGTAGGTGCCTGCGCTGTGCCACGCCATCCGGATGAACAGCGGACCGTAATGGCCGTAGTCAGCCGACCACCATTCCTGCGAATCGGTCATCAGCGCGACAAGGTCGGCCTTCAGCGCCGCTAGGTCGAGGCTCTTGAACTCCTCGGCGTAGTCGAAGTCTGGATCCATCGGATCCGCGACCGGCGGATTGGTTTGCAGGGACTTAAGGTTCAGCTCGTCGGGCCACCACTCAGTGTTGGTGCGGCCCTGGATCAGGTTGCTGTTGCCCACGACCGGGCACTTGCTCTCTTCTGACATCCTGCGATCTCCTTCGGTTGCGGAACTTCTCACCAAGCACTGGCTCCCTGGTGGTTGATGACTTATTACGTGGTTGAAACCTTCTGACTTGTTGCCTTGCTGTGCCCCCTGCTTGCCTTTGTCTGCGCGTTGCACTGTGGGCACTGGCCCCAGTAGGTGACCTCGGCCTCGTCGATCGAGTAGCCCCGGTCATCGCTGGCCGTCAGGCAGGGCACGGCGTCCACGGCACAATCCACATCCACTACCTCGCCGCAGGTCCGACAGATGAGGTGGTGGTGGTTGTCGGCGACCCGATCCTCAAACAGTGCGGGTGAGCCGGCAGGCTCGATGCGACGAACAAGTCCTACGCCGACCAGTGTCTCGAGCCCGTCATAGACGGACTGACGCGAAATGGTGCCGATCTCCGACCTGACAGATTCAGCGACGCCGTCGGCGGTGATGTGGGGATGCGCGGAGACCGCGCGCATGACCGCGAGGCGCTGGGCCGTCACCTGGACGCCGTGCTGCCGCAGCAGTTCTACGGCATCGGGCGGCATGGACCCAGCCTTGCGCGGACTTTGGACTAAGTCAAGGATTAGAGGGTGTCGATCAAGGACGAATTTCGTCGGCCGATCAGCCAGGTGATCACGTTCCTTGGTAGCAACCGTCCGCTGGTCGTCGATGGCGTAACCGCCGAACCCGCACTGGCCAGGAAGGTCGCGCCGCGAGTCAAATGCTTGGAACAACAAACCGGCCAGCAGGGCCGATAGCTATGACCGCTTCGTCGGTCGACTCACATTGTTCACCGGATCCGGTCCACTGCCCAAGTCCTACCTGCCAGTCGGACGGCCGAATCATGTCGCTCAATAACAACCAGGTCTTGTACACGATTCTCGGCAGCCGCTTTGGCGGCGACGGCAAGAACACCTTCGCGCTGCCGAAGGTCGCGAATTGTGGCGACGCCAAGTGGGGCATCTGCATTGAAGGGGCGTACCCGTCGCGGCCCTAGCGCGACCCGTTCCCTCCGGTGCACCCATTTGGCCGGTGCACCCATTCGGCCTATTGGCGGGCTTTTGCGACCGCAAATCCGTCCTCGGAATGTCAGACCCGGACCCTAGATTTGATCACGTCAGAAGGAATCCCCACCTCACCGCCGACCAACAACAAGATAGGTGAATGCAATGACTACCCGCCCGCAGGATGGCGCAGCTGGCCCGGATCGGGCGAACCTGCCTCAGCTGCCCGACGTGGACAACATCTCCCTGGATCAGGGCCGCACCGTTCCCAATGCTTTTGTGCTTCGGGTTGCCGGTGCCAGCGGCGCCATCATGCTGATCACTTCCACACCGTGGATCGGGAACGTTGCAGACGAGTGCGTGTTGGCGGAACGGTTTTGCATCACGTTCGCTGGCGACAGTCGATCGGTCGACTTGCGCGATCGGGAGTTCAGCGAGGCAGATCTGCTTGGGCTGCGTGACTTTCTGTCCGCAGCGATGACCCAAGATATGCCGCAGTTCACCGTGCCCAAGTTCGAGGCCGCTCACTCCGGTTTCAGTGCACGTGTGCTTGAGAGCACCTCTGACAGTGTTGGCCTTGAATTCTCCGCCCAGTGCTACCTCGACGACGACGACCAGCCCGATCTCGAAGGCATCGCATTCGACACCGGACGGCTTGCGCTGTGGGAGGCGGTCTGCCTGCTTGACCGACGGCTGGGACTCGGTGCCAGTGCCCCCGACGACGCGTCGGAACTTGGGAGTCTGTGATGTTTCTTTCCGAGTTAGCAGAAGTAAGTGGCCGACTTCAACACGTGCATTTGGAAACACGTTCCGTCGACGTGGCCAGCGATAGCGGGCTGTTAATCACAAGATTTGAGATCCCCCAAGAACGCGCAATTGAGGCCGAACTCGGAGTTGCTCGGGCCGGTCTCGGCGGATTTGTTGCCGGTGCTGGCGGACAGTACGTGCACGGCGATCAATGGATGGTCCTCTTGCAGCAGGTTCCCCCTCGGGCTGAGAAGGCCGCGCTGTCGATCCGTGATGATGCGCTCGCCCGCGCCGATGTGCGCCGCATTGATGGTGAGTTCTGGGCTTCCGAGGGGATTGTTCGCACCTACTTCGCCGCACGCGCAGCCACTGCGCAGGTCGAGAACTCAGATGCATCCCCGTCGCAGGAGCCACCCGCAGCCAGCTCCATCCGGCAGTTGCAGCGACTGGCGCAGACAGTTTCCTTCTCGAGTCTGGCCCAGCTCCTCTGCGTGGAGTTGACGAACTTCCCGCTAGAGAAGGCGCTGGCTGGTTTTCCGCTCGCTTGTGGTTTCCCCGATCGAGATCACTACTGCAAAGGTGACGTGCTGTCCGACATCATGAACGGCTGGCTTGACCTCAACGGGCAGCCCTGGCCGCAGTAGCGGCCGAATAGAAGTGCGACGACCGCCGGCGGTGGATCCCGCTGCCATACCCTGAATCCATGCGCTGGTTCACGTCCGATCAACACTTCGGGCACGCCAACATCATTCGCTATTGTGACCGGCCGTTCGACTCAACCGACGACATGGACTCCGACATCGTCGAGCGTTACAACGGCCTAGTTGCTGCTGACGACGATGTGTGGTGGCTCGGTGATGTGGCGATGGGTGACGCGCAGCAGACGCTTCGCAACGTTGCCCGGTGCAACGGAGTCAAGAGGCTGGTGGTGGGCAACCATGACAGAGTCTTTCACCGGCCGCAGTCCAACCGGCGGCCCGAATCCGAATGGGACGCCCTCTACCGCGAGGTCGGCTTCACGTCAATCGAGCACACCCCATCATCGATCACTCTCGCGAACGGCCTCAGCGTCGTCATGTGCCACTTCCCCTACCGGGGCGACTCGCATGACGAGGATCGGTTCGACGCGCTACGGCCAGCGGATCAGGGTCGCTGGCTCCTGCACGGCCACGTCCACGAGAAGTGGCGTCAGCAGGGACGGCAGATCAACGTTGGCGTCGACGCGTGGGGTGGCCAGCCAGTCTCGGAGGCGCAGATCTGTGAGCTGATCGACGGCGGCGCGGTCGACAGCGCACCTCTGCCCTGGCGCCGTTGACCAGATTCACCCGGCTGCGATCCGAGACATGGTAGCGACCTTCGACGCGGCGGCACATGTGGAAGTACGGTCACCACCACGTATGGGTTTCGACTGGAAACGAGGAGCACTCGGCATGCAGAAGGAAATGGGCCGAGGTCATCGCCCTGCCGACCGGAATTCCGGAGGACCTTTCACCCATCGTCCAGATCATTCCGGCGCAGCAACTGGCACATACCCTGTCAGTTTCGCGCGGGGAAGACCCTGATGCACCTCGCGCTCTGCTCAAGGTGACAGAGACTCACTGACCGCCGTCGCCTACTGACCGCCGTCGCCTACTGACCGCCGGTTACCCACTGACCCGAGCGCATCACGGCGTCCACCTCAAGGTCAGGCCCAAGGATCACCAGATCTGCGCGCTTGCCCACCTCGATGGCTCCACGGTCGGCCAGCCCGAGAACACGGGCGGGATTGGTCGACAGCATCGCCACGACCTCCGCCAGTGGCAGACCAACCGTGCGCGTCATGAACCGCAGCGCGACGTCCATCGTCAGGGTGCTGCCGGCAATCGCGCCGCCATCAACGAGGCGTGCGACGCCCGCCACCACGTCGACGCCAAGTCCGCCGAGCAGGTAGCGGCCGTCGGCACCTCCCGCGGCGGCCATGGCATCGGTGATCAGGCTGATGCGTTCGATACCGGCTTGTTGAGCGATTAGTCGGAGCACAACCTCGTGGACGTGGGTGCCGTCAACAATGAGCTCGAGGTTGACCCGCGGGTCCGCCAGCAATGCTCCGGTCACTCCCGGATCACGGTGATGAAGGGGCCGGGCGGCGTTGGTGACATGGGTCGCGACTGTCGCGCCCGCGTTGATCGCGGCGACGGTGGTCTCGTAGTCAGCATCGCTATGTCCGATGGCCGCCAGCGCGCCAGCACCCACGATCTTGCGGATAGCGGGAAGTGCACCATTAAGTTCGGGGGCAATCGTCACCATGATGATGCGACCACCGCCGCGGGCCAGCAACTCGTCGACCTCTGCTGGTTGCGGATCGCGGAGCTGCCCAACGTCGTGCGCTCCACAGCGCGCCTTGCTGATCCACGGCCCCTCCAGATGAATGCCGACGAGCACGCCCTCGTCGACCAGCGGCGACAACACCGCGATCTGTTCGAGCAGCGATGGATGACTACTGGAGACCAGGCTCGCCACGATCGACGTCGTCCCGTGCTGCGCGTGCAGATTCGCGGCTCGGCGAGCGTCGTCGGGGTCGGTGGTGATGAAGGAATAGCCACCCCCGCCGTGACTGTGTTGATCGACGAATCCGGGGATCAGCGTTCGGCCGTTGAGGTCAACGTCAACTTGCTTGTCGGTTGAGTCGAAACCGACGGCGCCGATCAGGTCATCAACGACCTTCACCCAGCCAGCTTCGACGATGCCAGTAGGGGTCACGACTCGACCGTTGGCAAGGATGGTCACGAGTCAAACGCTAGTTGGCCAACGCGCACAACGCCGCCCAACCCATCTTTCGCCGGGCCTACGACCTCGGAGCTGAGCCCACGGAAGTACTCCGGTAGAGGACGGCGAACGCGCACGTCAGCCATGCGCCGATCAAGCCCTTGAACAACCAGCCGAGCAGCCCGAGGGCGACCGGTGGCAGCGTGATGGAACCGAGCAGCAGTAGCAGCCACGACACAGTCATGATGATGATCCAAAACACCACAGTGATCACGTAGCGACCGGGGCGCTGCCTGATCGCAGCGAAGTTCGCCCCGATGGCGTTGTGCTTGCCGTCCGTTGCGGCGATGGCGACGAATGGCATCAGCAGCATCGCAATCAGTCCGGGCCAAAACCACAAAGACGCCAGGACAAACACCACGATCAGTTCCAGAGCTACCCAGGCCAAGAACAGCGCGAGTCCCCGCGGCGTGCCTTTGAACAACTCGCCCAGCCCAATCTTGCCATCGACCGACGCGAGGGCAAGGCGGCAAATCCAACCGAAACACAACAGCAGGCTCACCAGCGAGAGGCCTGCGGAAACCCAGAACGTCGCAGAGCCGGAAATGACGGGCGTCCACATCAGCAGCAGCATCTGAACGACCGCGTTTAATACGATCACGGTGAGGAACCCGAGCGGCTGCCTGCCGAGTCGGGCAAGGCCGGTCACCAAGACCGAGAACCCGTACTCGCGCGCTGGCTTGTCGGTGGTCGATTCGTTGGAAGCCACGACTGCGACCTCCTGCTCGGCGCTCATGGGAGGGTCGCTGCCTTCTTCATGGCCTCGATCGCCGAGCCGCGGAAGATCTCCTTGCCACCAACGGTGATCGTCATCGGGAGGCTGTCTTGGGTTTGATCTGCCGTTACCACGATGGGTTGCTTGTCGACCGTCGTGCCGGTGCAGGTTTGGGTAGTCCCGTTCGGTTCCATCGAGCACTCCGGTAGCACCAGGATCGGAACCTTCTTGGCGGTCAAGATGTTCGCCTGCGCGAAGTACACGTTCGGGTCATTTCCCGAAGAAGGCAGCAGGCCGGAAGTAAAGGAGCAACCGGCGAGCGCAGCAACGCTCAACGCTGCGGCACCGGCCACGGCCAGTCGACGTCGAAGGTGTCTCATGCTGGTTCCTTCCTGGCGAGTAGGCGAGTCTTCTGTTTGATCTGGGTCTCCTCGACGAGGGCGTCGGTGATTGCGCTCATATCGAAGGGAGCGGGCACGAGCAGTTCACAGTTACGGTCCTGCGCCGAGCCCAAGAGCATGTTCGGATCCCACGCGGGGTCGTTTGCAGCCAGCTCACGGCTGATTGCGGAGATCCCCTGCACGGAGAGGTCTCGCACATTGGTCTGGGCCGGGGCCTCGTGATCCAGCACCACGGTGAAGATCGAAAGCGTTCCATCCCGGTTGTCCACGATTTCGGTGACTCGGCCCTGTTGCTCGAAGTCCACGCAGGAGGAACTGGAGATCTCCCAGAAACCACCCCCGCCCTCCGGATTGCGGTGTGCGGTGATGCGGTTGAGGTGGGTGTGCCCATTCATCCACGCGATCATGTTGGGGTACTCGTGCAGCATGGAGATCAACTCGTCCGCCTCAATGAGCGACTGCTGCGGTCCGATCACGGGCTGTGCGACGTTATCCATCGTGAAGCTGGTGTGGTGGCTGGCAATGATGACCAGCTTGCGAGCCTTGCGAGCCTGCATCAACTCTTGTTGTAGCCACTGGTACTGGTCCTCCGGTATCGAGCCACCAGCCCCCACCGTGACGTTGCAGGAGTTCAGGCCCAGCACCCGGATGTAGGGCGTGACATCTGTCGCCCAGTAGGTCTTCTGGTTGTCGATGTCGCCTTGAGTGAAGCCGTGGCCCACGGGACCAGGATTTGCGGGACTGTCGATCAACTCCCGCATGTAATCGATCAGGTCAATGAGCTTGCGATTCGGATCGGCTGTTACATCGCGCACGCCCGAGCCAATGCCGAGCGTGGTCAGCTTGCCGATGAACTGCTGCTCGAAGGTCGAGGTCGCGCCCATTCCAGTACCGAAGAACCGCTCGGTCGCTTGGTGGGTTGCCGCTTTGCGCCCACCTGTCGCGAGGTTGTCGGTCATCCAGCCGGTGGGCCAGCCGCCAAAGTAGTTGGCGTCGTGGTTGCCGTATACCGCATACCAGGGCATCTTCAAGCCAGCCGAATCCACCGGGTTGCTGACCGCGGCCTTCAGTAAACCTGGGTAAGCCGGGTAGCCGTGCTGCTGACCGTAGACGTCGTTACTGGGGTCGTCGGGGTGATACGCGAACGTGCACTCAGGCCACGCCTGCACCCCCTCGTACTCGCCTGCTTTGCCGGTATTCGCGGTTATCTTGCCGCCATCCAACGTATCGACGAACCAGCGCATTTCCTGGTGGGACCGTTGGTCGGTGTTGTCGCCGGTATTCAGCACAAAACCCATCGGTGCGCCAGTAATCGGGCTGGATGCAGCGCTGTTGAGGGCAGCCACGAGTTGGCTGAGAATCTGTACTTGCGCAACTTCCTGTGGGCGGA
This sequence comes from Candidatus Nanopelagicales bacterium, assembly GCA_018003655.1. NCBI lineage: Bacteria > Bacillati > Actinomycetota > Actinomycetes > Candidatus Nanopelagicales > Candidatus Nanopelagicales bacterium. The sequence goes on along the minus strand of JAGNDY010000024.1, from coordinate 4,909 downwards.
AGTTGCCACTGAACAACACCGGGTCAACTGCTGCCATGGTGTCCAGTCGCGCGGGGGTTTGGGCGTCGATCAAATGCAGGTCGCTGATGTGACCGAGGTAGAGCAACGATCGGCGGTTCTTGGTGCGATCGGGTTTCGGCTCCGCGCCGAGCACGTCCAGGCGAGTGACCAGCGGCTCGCCAGCAGTCGCCACGAGTTTGACGTACCCGCTGGTACCGGCCTTGCGAATCGTTCCGACGAGTGTGGTCCGAACCTCGGCAGGCTGGACTGGTGCCGCGAGCGCCCGCCCGACCCAGTCGACCGGCAACGCCCACGTTGCAGCAAGACCGCCGCTGACGGCCAGGAATCGCCTCCGGGACAGACCTCCCACGTTTCCCTCCAAGCCCAAAATCGCCGTGCCTGCCGACGCCACGCACGGCCGGTCAACCAGGCGAGCATTCCAGGTTCCAAGTGGGAAGGCCCATTCAACCGGACTAGCTGCAATGAGTTGTCCTGGCTTTCCGGGCAGGTACGCTCCGCGCATGAAGCGTTGGTGGCCCCTGGTAGCGCTGGCTGTAGCGCAGTTCGTGATGGTCCTGGATCAGTCCGTTATGAACGTGTCGATCAGTCAGTTGGTGATCGACTTCGACACCTCCGTGACGACGATCCAAGCCGTCATCACGCTGTACTGCTTGATCATGGCGATGTTCATGCTGACGGGGGCGAAGATTGGCGACATCATCGGCCGTCGTCGTGCATTCAGCATCGGCCTGGTCATTTATGGGTGTGGCTCGCTGATCACGGCGCTTGCTCCCACCGTAGGCGTGCTCGCCATCGGTTGGTCTCTGCTGGAGGGCATCGGCGCGGCCTTGGTGCTACCAGCGCTTGCAGCACTGATCGCTGGCAACTTCGAGGGACGTGAACGCAACGTCGCCTACGCGATCATCGGCGGCGTCGCCGGGGCTGGCATCGCGGTCGGACCGATCGTCGGCGGCTGGGCAACGACCGAGCTGACGTGGCGGGTGGTCTTCATCGGTGAGGTCGTCCTGGTGTTGTTCATCCTCCTCATGACTCGACTAGTCAAGGATTCGGAACTGGGAGGCAAGAAGCCCGGCCTGGACGTGGTGGGCGCGATCCTCTCGGCCTCCGGCCTGGGCATTGTCGTGCTGGGAATCCTGCAGTCGAGCACCTGGGGGTGGGTCAAGCCGAAGAACTCGCCGGTCGAGCCGTTCGGGTTTGCTTTGACGCCATTCGTGATCGCTGCGGGTGCGGTTCTGCTGTGGGCATTCGTGCGTTGGCAGCATCGTCGTGAGGCCGCTGGCCTCGACCCTTTGGTTCACCTCAAGCTGCTCAAGATCCCCCCGCTTCGTTCGGGTTTGATGGGACTGTTCACCCAAAACCTCATTCTCATGGGCGTCTTCTTCAGCGTTCCGCTGTACCTGCAACTGGTCCTTGGGATGGACGCACTGGAGACGGGTATCAAGATGTTGCCCGTCTCGGTGACGATGTTCCTTGCCTCTGCAATTGGTTCGCGAATGTCGAGCCGATTCCCGGTACGAACAATCGTCCGGTCGGGTCTGACCATTACTGTGATCGCCATCATCGCGCTGATGTCGACTATCAAGCCGGACTTGGCCGACCTCGGCTTCGCTCTGTCCATGGGCTTGCTGGGCATTGGAATGGGACTGATCATCTCCCAGCTCGGCAACGTGGTGCAGTCCTCCGTCGACATCTCCGGTCGCGGAGAGGCGGGCGGTTTGCAATACACCGGCCAGCAGTTGGGTTCATCGTTGGGTGTCGCACTCATCGGCGCGATCGTCCTAGCGGGCCTCGCCGGTGTCTTCACGAACAAGATCGAGGACAACCCCAAGATCAGCGACCAGATCGCCTCTAAGGTCAGCATTTCGGTCGAATCGGGGCTGGACTTTGTGTCGGCGGATCAGATTGGCGAGGCTGCTCGCGCCGCTGGCATCGATGACCAGACGAGTCAGGCACTCACCGACGACTACCAGGCCTCGCAACTGCAGTCCCTGAAGGCGGGTTTGCTGGCTGCGGCCTTCTTGGCGCTCATCTCGCTGGCATCGACCCGGGACCTGCCGCGAAGAATTCCTGGCAAGGGTCAGGAACCATCCACCGGGCCGCCAGCGGAGGATCTCGCCTCGGCTTAGCCAACTGCGGCGCCGATCTTCCCAGCCGGAAGTCGCCGCGCTTGGCCTTCGATCTGCTGCCAAACTCGGTGGATGATCCAGCCGTCCAGGGAGTACCTGCGTTCCGCGCTGGGCAAGACAGACGGTATGCCCGTGGCGTGGCGCAACAGCCTCGCGGTGTTCCTCGGCATTCTCACTTCGGGCGCACTTGGCCTTTTGCTGGACAGGGGAGCGGGCCAGCACACGATGCCCGTGGCAATCGTCACGGCGATGTTCCTGTCGCTGCTCGCGGTGGCCGGCCCGTTCTTCATGTCGCTACGTTTGATTGTCGGCGTCGGCACTCTCATGATCTTCACAAACGGTTTGGCTGTGGTAGCGGTCGACCATGCCTGGATCGCGGTTCTCGGAATGGTGATCGTCGTCTTCTGTGCCACTCTCTGGACGGCGATTCCGCTCGTCGGTGGTCTGCTTGGGACCTTCCCGACGATGAGCTACCTGATCCTGCTGGCCAAGGGTCAGGTGTTCACTGGCGGGGCGTCAGCCGGCCGAGTTGCCCTGGCGTCAGCGGTTGGCGTGCTCTCAGGGATTTTGGTGCTGCTGATCATGTCGGGCAAGGACCGCCGGAGCGCCTCCCGGGGTCTGGTCGCCAAGGCCTGGGATCCGCAGATCTCGTGGAACGAACAGGGATCGATCCTGTTGATCCTCAGGCTGGACGTTGCCGGGCGCTTTCTGCTCTCGCTGACCTACGACGCGATCCTGTCGCGGATTGCACGAGGTCGCCTGCAGGAGTCGGACGATCCCACCGCCTACGCAGCAGGTGTCGCAAGCCAAAGGTCAATCGCCACAACGATTGCGGCCACTGGGCCGCTGGTGCCACGGATCGTCGAACCGCCGACTGATTCCGCGCTGGCGGCCATGGCGACCGCGAGCAAAGATGCAGACGCCGCGACCACCAGCTACGCCTGGATTCATTGGCGCGGCGCGTTGGAACGAGCAGTCGCCACGCTCGCTGGAAGCAAACCGCCGCGGAAGGTCCAGTTCAGCGCCGGGTCCTTGACCAGGGCAGCGGCCGGGGCGGTGGCGCGGCCGGAGTCGGCGAGCTTTCGCTACGGCGTCCAGCGAGCTCTGGCGCTCGGCGTTGGGGTGTTCATCATGGTTCGGTCGTCGGCGCCTGATTTCTACTGGGTGTTGCTGACGATCTTCTCGGTGCTGCAGACCAATGCGAGCGCCACCTTCACTCGCGCCGCGCAATATGCCTTTGGTACCTGGATTGGTGCCGTGGCAGCGCTCATCCTGGGGCTACTCATTCCACGTCAGGCAGCTGTCTATGTCGCCGCCGGACTGCTCGTTGCTGGGTTTGCCTGGTTGGCGCGCAACTACATGTGGCTGTGCGTCGCAATAGCTGCGGCTGTCGTCCTGCTCGTGGGGTCGCCCAATGGTGACTACGCCAAGTGGGCGGGACTGCGTGCATTGGATGTCACCGCAGGTGCGCTCGTCGCGATTGCGATTTCGACCCTAGTTCTACGAGTGCGCCCGCAGCCGCAGTTGCACATCTCCAAAGCGCAGGAAGCGCTGCGTCTGGCTGCGCAGCAGATTAGCTTGCGGATGACTGATCCGGGGCTTGGCTCTGACGGAATGCTCCTGGCACAGACGCGGTTCATGCAGGCCGCCATCAACCTTCAGTCCGACATCGACAGTATGGCGGAAAGTACTGCTGTTGCCGGGTCGCTTGACGAGCTCAAGGATGGTAGAGATCGCGTGCTGGCCCTGGCGTCGGTGGTGTTCGACGGCGGTGTCGATGGCGGGGGTACGGCGGCCGCGGCGTCGCGGACGGCGGTTTCCAACGCACTCAAGGATCTTGCGGACCAGATCGACAGCGTTCACTTGGAACCCGCCTCCGCCGCTAGCTAGGGTGCGGCTGGGCCAGCGGCTGGGCTGGCGGACCGACGAGCGACGATCGCACTGGCGATGATCCCCACGATCAGCGAGAGGTCACCGACCGCGGGGTTCCACAACCCAAGCACCGCGGCGATGAGGCACACCAGCGTCGGCCGGAGGTAGATCCAGTTCTCGGCGTCCAACTGCGTGCCGGGTTTGGCCAGCGGGCGATCGGTTCGTGCCGCATGGCGGGACATCAGGAACAGGCAGAAGAAGGAGAGCCCGACGACGAACCAGAAGACGAAGTAATTCTGGTAGCTGATGTTCCCCTCACCGCGGACGATGAGTGTGTCGATGAACCCGCGGAAGTTGCCGAGACTCGGGCTGTCCGTGGGCAGCTTGGCCGCTGTCATGACAGGGATCGAGACGACGCAGAAGAGCCACGCGAAGTTCAACCAGACAATGAACCGGCTGTAGTCGCGCAGCCGCTCAAAGAGAACGTGGTGGTAACGCCAGCAGACCGCGATGGTGGCGAAGCTGACGCCGGATTGCAGGATTTCGGGATTGTCGAGTATCAGCTTTGTCCAGCTGGTGTCCGGCATCTCGATCACGTACTCGGAAACCGGCACGATAAGCAGTGTCAGGGAGATAGCCACGGCTGCATCGGTGAAGAACGTGAGTCTTGCTACATCGCCGGGTTCCTCGATGAGGATGACTCCCTCTGGGGTCGGCTCTGCATCGGCTGCGGAAGGCACGGCTATTCCTATCAAAGTGTGGCTGTCGAAGCACAACGGTTGACCGATGATGACGATGCGCTCCTAGCGCGGAAGACCGAGCGTCTGCCCCAGTTGCGCTCTTTGGTGAGAATGCGATCAAGAGGTGCACCGGCAAGTCCCGTCCCGGCA
>JAGNDY010000023.1 GCA_018003655.1 Candidatus Nanopelagicales bacterium | reverse complement strand
CAATGTGGTCGGCAGCCAGGCCGTAGTGCTGCGCCACAGCCAACGGTGCGGCGACATCCCACTCGTAGAAGCCGGTGTCGTGGACGTAGGCATCGGCTCGCCGCGCGAGCACTTCGGCGACTTTTGCTCCAACCGAACCAACGTTGTAGACCTCTACCCCTTGGGTAGTTACTCCTGCGTCTGACAGCGCGGCCGAAATGTGGTCGAGGCGCTCGGCTGTCATCTCCGGTGGCCGGGACCGGGACACCACGATGCGAATTGGACGGTCAGTCGGTACCGCGATGTTCGGAAGCTCGGTGTCGGCGGTCGTCAGCGCATATCCCTCGGCAGCCATATCGACCACGCCGGCGACGAGCTTCTCCGGGGTGGTAGCTGCGCGGTCCCACAGGGCGACGTGCACGGCACAGTCGGTGCGGCCCTGTCCGTACTCGGAAGTTCCGTCCAGCGGATCGACGATCCAGACGCGTTGCGCGGAGTCGCGTTCCGTGGCATCGACGCCCTCTTCGGACAGAACCGCGTCGCTTGGTCGAGCAGCGTGCAGCACCTTGCTGATGAACAGGTGCGACTCGCGATCGGCCTCGTCTTTGAGTTGCTTGCGCCGGACCAAGTCGTCCGGTGCGACAGGTCCGAACGACTCGCGCAACTCCATCAGCAGGGCGCCTGCCTGGGAAGCGACGGAGGCGGCGAGTTCGATGTCGGATAGTTCGGCGCTGGGCTGGGTCACGGTTCGACGTTACTTGGGTCGGGTCCCGGAATCGATCACAGACTCGATTAAGCCGAACGGAGAAGCCTCGTTCGCTGGGGCGATGAACTAGGTTGACGTCCGACATGGAGATCAGGTTGGCAACCCGCCAGGACGTTCCGGCAGTGACGGCGCTGGAAGCCCGCTACTACGTCGGCAATCTCGATCCGTCCGAGCAGGCCGCTGGCTTCATTTCCATTCTTCATCCGCAGGAGTGGTTCAGCGGGGCAGTGGACTGCGCCGGGTTGCACGTCGCGGTCACTGACGCTGGCGTTGTCACGGGCTTCATCGCTATGACGCCCCCTCCCGCACATCTGGACCAGGTTTCATCGCCCATTGTCCGAGCCATCCTGGAGCTCGCTACGACTGTCGAATTCAACGGAAGCCCCATCGCGCAGCAGCGCTTCGCGATCCGCGGTCCGGTGTTAATAGATCGGGCTGCCCGCGGGCGTGGGCTCTATGCCCAGTTCAATTCGCTCACCCGCGAGGTGTACCGCGAACGCTTTGACGTCGGCGTGCTGTTTGTCGCTGCCGATAACCCCCAGTCGTTGCACACCACGACCACCAAATTAGGGGCAACGCCGCTAGCAGCCTTCGAAGCCGATGGGAAGCAGTACCACTTCCTGGCATTCGCATTCTGACGGTGAGCGGGCTGCGGGGAAAATCGTCAGGCGGATCGGAAAGCGTCTCAGGGTGGACGGCTCAAGGGCTGTTGTGGTTGTTCTGCGCCACTGACAGCCCGTCGACGATCAGGCTCTCCACCGCGTCGGCGGCACGGTCGATGACCTCCGGCAGTGCTTTGCGCTCGGCACCCTTGAAGGCGCGCAGGACGTAGTCGGCCGCTTCCTGACGGCCGGGCGGCCGATCGACGCCGACCCTGACCCGGTAGAAGTCCCCAGTTCCCAGGGATGAGCGAATCGATCTCAGCCCATTGTGACCACCGTCGCCGCCACCGAACTTGGTTCGCAGTGCACCGAAAGGGATGTCGATCTCGTCTTGGACAACAACGATCCGGTCAGCCGAGATCCGGGAATAGTCGGCGGCGGCTTTGACCGGCCCGCCCGACTCGTTCATGTAGCTGCGCGATCTGAGCAACACCGCGCGGTGCCCATTGAGTTGTCCCTCGGCGGCATCGGCATTGGCACGGCGATGACGGCTGAGTTTGGTTCCCATCCGAGCGGCCAATACCTCAACCACCATGTACCCGATGTTGTGGCGAGTATCGGAGTACTTGTCGCCGGGATTGCCTAGGCCGACGATGAGCCACGGCTTGTCCGTCATGAGGATCGTCGACTAACCAGCAAGTTCCGAGCGTCTACTCCTCGGAGGAATCCTCGTCGCCGGCACCGGCCTCGGCGGACGCTTCCTCGCCACTCTCGGCCTCAGCCTCGGCGGCAGCGTCTTCAGCCGCAGCGGCTGCGGCCGCGGCAGCTGCCTGCGCCGCGAGCTCTTCCTTGACCTGCTCGACGGCCTGGTTGATTGCGTCGTCGACCTCAACGCCCTCGTCGAGCAACTCACGCATCGCGATGGTGACCGTGACCGGGTCGAGCTCTTCCTCAGCTGCACGTGCCTCGGCTGCCGCGACAGCTTGGCCCACGACTAGGCGCTCGCGCACTTCTTGGGCGCTGAGGACAACGAGGTCGACGTGCTCGATGACCTGACGGACGGGGTCCTTCTGGACTTGGCGGGGAGCAACGTTGGTGGCCTTGCCGTCGAGGTCAATCTCGAGAATGACCTGGGCACGCTTGAGCGCCATCATCAGATCGTGATCGGGCAGCGATACGTGCTGAACCTCGATGTCACCGCCGTAGACAACGGCAGGGATACGACCGTGGCGACGAAGCTGACGAGCAGCCCCTTTGCCGAAATCGGAACGGATGGCTGCGTCAATTTTTACGGTGGACATGAGTGATGTATTCCTGTCGTCGATAACGGCGCCTGCGGCGAACCCGCTACGCCCTCGCCTGTTGGTGAGCGAATGCTCTCCTGAAAGAGTACCTGGCTACCCGTGCGCCGAGCCAAAGAGGCTCGTCACCGAACCATCGGTGAAGACCTCGTGGATTGCCTGGGCGATCATCGGCGCCACCGGCAGGACCGTCAGCTTGTCGATTCGGCGCTCACTCGGGATCGGCAAGGTGTCGGTGACCACGACCTCGGTAATCCGCGAATTCTTGATCCGCTCAGTCGCTGGATCGCTGAGGACACCGTGGGTAGCAGCAACGATCACTTCCGACGCGCCTTGATCAAAAAGGGTGTCAGCGGCCTTGGTGATGGTTCCGCCGGTGTCGATCATGTCATCGACCAGGACGCAGACTCGATCCTCGACATCGCCGACGACCTCGAAGACCTTGACCTCGTTGGCGACGTCGGGGTCGCGCCGCTTGTGGATGATCGCCAATGGGGCATTGAGCACGTCGGTCCATCGCTCGGCGACTCGGACGCGACCGGCGTCTGGTGAGACGACAGTGATGCGGTCTTGATCCACCCGACTCGCGACGTACTCGGCCAGGATCGGCAACGCGAAGAGGTGGTCGACCGGGCCGTCGAAGAAACCCTGAATCTGCGAGGTGTGCAGGTCGACGGCCATGAGTCGGTGGGCACCGGCGGCCTTGAACAGGTCCGCCATGAGCCGGGCGGTAATGGGCTCGCGGCCCCGATGCTTCTTGTCTTGGCGGGCATATCCGTAGAACGGGGCAATCACGGTGATCCGTTCCGCCGACGCACGCTTGAGCGCATCGACCATGATCAGTTGCTCCATGACGGCGGTATTGATGTTCTCGCAGTGGCTCTGAATCACGTAGGCGTCGCAGCCACGGACGCTCTCGTGGAAGCGGACGAAGATCTCGCCATTGGCGAAGTCATAGGCGCTCATAGGCGTGATTTCGGTGTCGAGTTGGGCTGCCACCGCGTTCGCCAACTCTGGGTGGGACCTCCCACCGAATAGCATCAACCGACTTTCGGGGGTACGTGTCACCGCGTTCACGATTGTTAGTGTCTCCCAACCATTGAGACTGACCTGACTCGGGTCGGTCAGCAGATCAGTCATTTTGCCCGGAATCTTGCGCCGCCGCAGCCGCCTTGGCCGACTCCGTGCCCGGGCGACGCCTGCCAACCCAGCCTTCGATGTTGACTTGTCTGGATCGACCGACCGCAATCGCGCCCGCCGGCACGTCCTCGGTGACCACAGATCCGGCACCGGTGTAGGCGCCGTCGCCGACCGTCACGGGTGCGACCAGCATGGTGTCGCTGCCCACGCGCACATGGTTGCCGACGCTCGTGCGGTGTTTGGCGACGCCGTCGTAATTGGCAAATATCGTCGCAGCGCCGATGTTGCTTCCCTCGCCGATCTCCGCGTCGCCGACGTAGGACAGGTGGGGCACTTTGCTACCGCGTCCGATCGTCGATTTCTTGACCTCGACGTACGCACCGACCTTGGTGGCCTCGCCGAGGATTGCGCCCGGTCGCAGATAGCTATACGGACCAACATTGGCATTCTGACCGATGTCCGCGCCGTCGCAATGGCTCTTCAGCACCTGCCCACCACTGGCAACCGTCGTCGCGATCAAAGTCGTGTCCGGTCCTACCACCGCACCGGCGGCTACCGAGCTGCCGGCGTCAATGCTGGTGTTGCGCTCGATGACGCAATCAGGTTCCAACGCGGCGCCGACCTCGATCCAGGTCGTGGCCGGATCCACAATCGTGACACCAGCGCGCAGGTGGGCGGAGTTGACCCGGTCCCGCAACATCGCGCTCGCTTCGGCAAGCTGGGCCCGGTCGTTGATGCCGTGGACCTCTGGGTTGTCCACGCCGGGGGCCAGGCTGAAGCCGATCGTGCGGCCATCGGAGTGGGCGATCCCCAGCACGTCGGTCAGATACTGCTCACCCTGGGAATTGTCAGTGGTCAGCCGCGTCAACGCATCGGTCAGGACCGCTGGTTCAAAGGCAAACATTCCGCTGTTGATCTCGTCAATGGCCAGTTCGGCAGGGGTGGCGTCGCGCTGCTCGACAATGGCGGCGACCGTGCCATCGACGTCGCGCACAATGCGGCCGTACCCAGTGGGGTCGGACACGATCGCAGACAACACAGTGACGGCTGCACCCGCCTCGGTGTGACTGGCAACGAGCGCTTGCACCGTGTCGCCCGTGAGTAGCGGGGTGTCGCCAGCGAGTACGACCAGTGGACCCGCCGGAATCTGGATCCCGTCGGCGGCAAGGGCGGCCAGCGCGCACGCAACCGCGTGGCCGGTTCCGTGCTGCTCGTCTTGGACTGCGATGACAGCCTGCGGGTACTGCGCAGCGACGTACTGCTCGACCCGCTCGCGTTGGTGGCCGACCACGACGGCGACGATCCCTGGGTCGGTCTCGGCGACCGCATCGAGCACGTGGCCGAGCATCGGCTTTCCCAACACGGGGTGCAGCACTTTGGCGGTGGCAGACCGCATTCGGGTGCCCGCGCCGGCGGCGAGCACGACGACGAGTCCGGGAGCTAACTGATTCGCAGCGAGTGTTTCAGTCACGTCGCCGACACTATCCCGCGCTCCCCGCCGAGGACTCGAACCTCGAATAACGGCTCCAAAGGCCGCTGTGTTGCCGATTACACCAACGGGGACTGTCTTCCCACTCGATCTCGCACATCTTAGGGCGCGCCCGGATAGGTCGGTGGGTCAGCGCCCGGAAGCCCACCGCAACTATTCGCGCGCCCGCAGGGGGCAGCGGGTGCCCCGACGACCCGCGTCCGTGCTCCGGGGCAACACGGCCGCGTCAGACAGGGCAGACTGTCGTCTCGTGACGACACCTACAGCAGCCGAACCGGGCTCGATCGGGGAACCCACCGGACCACCGGTCAGGCCACGGGTACGGATGTCTGGCTCCGAACGCCGGGAGCAACTTGTTGCTGTTGGCCGCAAACTGTTCGCGAGCAAGGGTTTTGAGGCAGTCAGCGTGGAGGAAATCGCCGCGAAGGCAGGCGTCTCCAAGCCCGTGGTGTACGAGCACTTCGGTGGCAAAGAGGGCCTGTATGCCGTCATCGTCGACCGCGAGGTGACGCTGATGATCAGCACCATCAACAGCTCCATGGGTGGAGACAATCCACGGGAGATGCTCGAATCGGCGGCGCTGGCAATGCTGACCTACATCGAAACCTCGACTGATGGGTTCCGAATCCTGGTCCGCGACTCGCCGCCGGGGATGGTGCCAGGTAGCTTCGCGAGTTCGATTCAGGACATCGCGGACAAGGTTGAGGGAACGTTGGCCAAGCAGTTCAACGACCGCGGATACCCCAAGAAGTGGGCACCGATGTACGCGCAGATGCTGGTGGGGATGGTCGGCCTCACCGGCCAATGGTGGGTCGATGTTCGCAAACCGAAGAAGGAAGAGGTTGCTGCACACCTGGTGAATCTCGCCTGGAACGGGCTGTCCAAGCTCGATCACAAGCCTGATCCGGTCCAGGGACCTTGACGCAACTGTGACCGCACGCCCATTGATCGACCTCATGGATCCTGGCTGGGCACAGGCACTTACCCCGGTGGCTGCCGACATCTCGGCCATGGGCGACTTCCTGCGGGCTGAGGTCGCGGCCGGCCGCCCATACCTGCCGTCGGGGCCGGACATCTTCGCAGCGTTCCAGCGACCGTTCACTGACGTGCGAGTCCTGATCGTGGGCCAAGATCCGTACCCAACGCCCGGCCATCCGATGGGGTTGTCCTTCTCGGTGCGACCGGACGTCACGCCGATCCCGCGCAGCCTGGGGAACATCTTCCGCGAACTTCACAGCGACCTCGGAATTGCCCGCCCCGGCAATGGTGACCTACGGGCTTGGGCCGACCGGGGCGTCATGTTGCTCAACCGAGTCCTCACGGTTCAGGCAGGCAACTCCGGATCACACCGCGGCAAGGGGTGGGAGGCCGTCACCGCGCAGGCGATCAGCGCGTTGGCCCGACGTTCGACTCCGCTGGTGGCGGTCATGTGGGGCAAAGACGCCCAGACCGCGCAACCGCTCCTTGGCGAGGTCCCGGTTGTTTCCTCTGCCCACCCCAGTCCGATGTCCGCCGACCGGGGTTTCTTCGGCAGCCGACCCTTCAGCAGGGTCAACGAGCTGCTGGCGAGCCAAGGGGCCGAACCGATCGATTGGTCACTGCCGACCTGATCTTGCCGACGCCTCGCGCATCGGCTAGCTGATCAGACGCCCCGCAGCAGCGTTCCGGTCGAAACTGATTCGACGATGCGGGCACCGTGGACAGGTCCGTGGGCTCGCTGCACCGACGAGCACAAGCCCGAGGCACTCAGTGCCACCGCGACGTCGAGTGCTTGCTCGTCGTCGCGGGCAAGGAATGCGCACGTAGGGCCACTGCCGGAAACGATCGCGCCCAACGCGCCGTACGACCGCCCCGTTTCCAGGATCAACTCAAGTTCCGGTCGCAGCGAGATCGCCGCCGACTGCAGGTCGTTGGACAAGCACCGGCCAACCGCATCAGCGTCGCCTCGCCGAAGGGCTGTCATCAGGGCCTCGGAGACGACCGGTTCGGTCAGGTCGCGGCCCTCCCGCAACCGATCACATTGGGCGTAGACGGCCGCAGTCGACATGCCCTCATTGGCGATGGCAAAGACCCAGTTGTACTGACCGCTGATCAACGCTGGCGTCAGCAGTTCACCGCGGCCCGTTCCAATAGCCGTTCCGCCGTGCAGGGCAAAGGTGACGTCGGCACCGAGGCGTGCCGCGAGCACATCGAGTTCCTCGCGCCCCAGACCAGATCGCCAGAGGGCATCACAAGCAACCAGGGTCGCCGCAGCATCGGCCGACCCACCCGCCATTCCACCGGCAATCGGGATGTTCTTCTCCACCTTCAGCACCACATCGAGGGCAACGTCGGCGTATTCGGCCAGTGCCTTCGCCGCTTGCCAGGCGAGGTTCTCCTCACCGAGTGGGATAGCTTCCACTCCCTCACCGATCATTGAGAGCGTGATCCCCGAGCCGGGAATGCCGTCCGAGGCCGTCACCTCGTCAAAAATCCCAACCGCATGGAAGACGGTTGCTACATCGTGATAGCCGTCCACTCGGCGCGGTCCCACCGCCAATTGCAGGTTGACCTTGGCCGGGACCCGCACTGTCACGGATCGGACTACGGGAGGCATATCCCGATGCTATGTGGGCTGCAGGGCCGCGCGCGAGTCGGCGATCCTGACAAATGCCGCAAGGGTGAGAGCTTCGCCACGTAACCCTGGATCGACGGCGGCATGGGCCAGGATCGCGTCGGACTGCATGCGCCCGCCAGCCCAATCCGCAAGGGCCGACCGCAGTGCCTTGCGACGCTGTGAAAACGCCGCATCGATACACGCGAACACTTCGGCTCGTCCGACCTCGCTGGCCGGCGGATCGTGGCGGACGAAGCGGACCAACCCGGATTCCACTCGCGGCTCCGGCCAGAAGACCTTCGGCCCTACCGAACCAGCCCGGCTGACTTCGCCGAACCACTGCATCTTGACGCTCGGGACGCCGTAAACCCGCGATCCTTCCCTGGCAACGAGGCGGTCGGCGACCTCGGACTGGACCATGACGAGCCCGTGGCCGATCGAAGGAACATCCGCGAGCAACCGGAGCAGGACCGGTACCGACACGTTGTAGGGAAGGTTCGCGACGAGTGCAGTCGGCTCGGGGCCTGGCAGGGGCATCGGGACCCGCAACGCATCGTCGGCCACCACCGTCAGCCGCCCGACGGCCGCAGGCAGCTGTTCGGCGACTGTGCGCGGCAGTCGCGCAGCGAGGCTGGGTTCGATCTCAATCGCGGTGACGCTGGCACACGCGCCAAGCAAACCCAGGGTCAGCGAGCCCAATCCCGGGCCCACTTCCAGCGTCCCGTCGCCAGGCGAGAGTTCGGCCAGCCGGACAATACGGCGCACGGTGTTCGGGTCAATGACGAAGTTCTGGCCGTGTCGTTTGCTCGGTACCAAGTCCAACTCAGCGGCCAGCGACCTGATCTGCGCGGGCCCGAGCAAACCGTCACCACTCATCGGGGCCTGCCGGTCACAGTGGGCCGAATGCGCGTTCGGAGTTATCCCAGATCGTCGCGATGAGCTCGTCGAGTGGCTCACCACGAACCTCGGCCATCGCCCGCACCGTCAGCGGCACCAAGTAGGGCCCGTTGGGTTTGCCGCGGTAAGGAACTGGCGTGAGGAAGGGGGCATCGGTCTCGACCAGCAATCGGTCGGCCGGGACCTCGACCAGGGCCGCGCGCAAGTCGACGGCATTCTTGAACGTCACCACGCCCGCGAACGAGCAGTACCAGCCACGACGTGCTGCCGCCTTGGCGAAGTCAGCATCGCCGCTGAAGCAGTGCAGCACGACGGTTTCCGGGGAACCCTCGTCGTCCAGAATTCGGATGACGTCGTCGTGCGAATCGCGATCGTGGACTACCAGTGTTTTGCCAACGCGTTGGGCGATCTGGATGTGCCGCCGGAAGGATTCCTCTTGGATGGCGCGGCCCTCTTCACCAGTACGGAAGAAGTCCATTCCGGTCTCGCCGATCGCGCGAACGGCTGGCAGATCAGCGAGCTCGTCGATGACGGTCCATGCTGCCGCAAGCGCCGCCGGACCTTCGTTGGCCGCAAGCCGCGGCGCCTCGTTCGGGTGCAGTGCCACCGCTGCCCAGATGTCGTCGTTGGCCGCGGCGATGTCGGCTGCCCACCGGGACGAGGGCACATCACAGCCGACCTGCACCACTTTGGTGATGCCCACCTCCCGCGCCTGAGCCATGGCATGTTCGACGCTTGGTCCACCATCGGCAGCGCAGATGTCCAAGTGGCAATGCGAGTCAACCAACGGGCCGGGCAATGGCTCCGGTGCCGGTGGCGGCGTTCGGGTGCTCACTCGGTGGGCTCTTCCACCCGCGGGAACAACGCCTCACCTTTTGTGATGACAGCACCTGGTGGGAGCTGTCCCCACCGGCCCGCCGTTGCAACGGTCGCCTTGTCCAAGTCGCCCAGATGTGGGGCGGCACCGAGGCGACCCCATAGCGCGAACATCGACTTTGGCATGACGGGGTTGTAGAGCACCGCGATCGCCCGCAACGCCTCGCACATGACGTAGAGGACGGTGTGCAAGCGAGGATTGTTGGCCGAATCCCTGGCCAACTTCCAGGGCTCCTGCTCGGTGACGTAGACGTTGACGGCGTCCACAAAGCTCTTGATCGCGACGATGCCGGTTGAGAAGTCCATCCGGACCATTGCGGCGTCAGCGATCTCCATGGTTGCAACCATCTGGTCCTGCAGCGCCAGATCGACATTGGCGTAGGTGGCAGGTTCGGGCAGCACCCCGTCGCAGTACTTGCCGACCATCGCGGTCGCGCGGGAGGCCAAGTTGCCGAGTCCGTTGGCCAACTCCGCGGTGTAGCGGGCGTTCATTTCCTCCCAGGAGAACGACCCGTCCTGACCGAATTGGATCGACCGAAGGAAGTAGTAGCGGAACGCATCGGAGCCGAACTGGTCGATGATCTGGTCAGGTGAGATCCCGGTCAGTTTCGACTTGCTCATCTTCTCGCCACCCACCAACAACCAGCCGTGGGCAAAAACGGTGTCCGGCAGGGGCAGGTCGGCGGCCATCAACATCGCGGGCCAGAACACGGCGTGAAACCGCAGGATGTCCTTGCCGACAAGGTGGACGTTGGCAGGCCATGTCCGAGCGAACTGTTCGGCCTCCGGGGAGTCCTCGCGGGCGCCGTATCCGATGGCGGTGATGTAGTTGAGCAGCGCATCGAACCAGACGTACACGACCTGCTCGTCGTCCCATGGCAACGGGATTCCCCATGAGACGTTATGCACTGCGCGGCTCATCGAGATGTCGCGTAGGCCCTGCTTGATGAACGACACGACCTCGTTGTGCGCACTGCGGGGTTGGACCGCCTCTGGGTGACGCGCATAGTGCTCGAGCAGCCGGTCGGTGAACGATTCGAGTTTGAAGAACCAGTTGCGCTCACTGAGCATTTCGACGGGGGTGCCGTGGATGGGACACACCTTGTCACCGGCGTGCTTGCCCTTACCGTCCACCAGATCACCGGGGAGTTTGAACTCCTCGCAACCCACGCAGTACGGGCCCTCAAAGTTGCTCTCGTAGACGTAGTCATTCTCCCGCAACCGCTCCCAGAACCGTTGGACACCATCGTGGTGGCGCTGGGAGGTCGTGCGGATGAAGTCATCGTTGGCGACATCGAGGGTCTCCAACACCGGCTTCCATTCCGTGGCGACCAACTTGTCGCACCATTCCTGGGGCTCGACGCCGTTCTCCCGCGCGGTCCGCTCGACCTTGGTCCCGTGCTCGTCAGTGCCGGTGAGGTACCAAGCGGTCTCGCCGCGTTGGCGGTGCCAGCGGGTCAAAACGTCACCGGAAACCGTGGTGTAGGCGTGGCCAATGTGGGGGGCGTCATTGACGTAATAGATCGGAGTGGTCACGTAGTACGTCTTGGCCATGGCTCGATCCTACGGAGTCGGCTTGGCTGCGAGCACGGCGTTATAGACCCGGCGTTTCTGTTGACCGGTTGTGACGGCCACTTGGGCGGTCGCCGTGCGCTTGTCGAGCCCCGCTGCCATCAGGTCCGCGACGGCTTCGACCAGGTCGGCATCGCTGACTTCGGCCGGATTCGAATCAGCACCTTCGACCACGATGCTGATCTCGCCACGGACGCCCTCGCGTGACCACTGGACCAAGTCCGCCAACCCCGAGCGGGTCACCTGCTCATAGGTCTTGGTCAGTTCCCGGCAGACCGCGGCACGTCGATTCGCGCCGAAGGCACGTTCCATGGCTGCCAGCGTCTCAGTGATCCGATGCGGCGCCTCAAAGAAGACCATCGTTCGTTGTTCTGCCACCAATGACCACAGGCGCCGATCGCGTTCGCCGGTCTTGCGAGGAAGGAAGCCCTCAAAGCAGAACCGATCACTAGGCAGGCCGGACAGCGCCAACGCAGTTGTCACGGCCGAAGGGCCCGGAGCCACCGTCAGCGGAATCTCGGCGTCGATGCAGGCCTGCACCAACCGGTAGCCCGGGTCACTGACGATCGGCATCCCCGCATCACTGACCACCACGACTAACGCGCCAGCACGCGCCGATTCGATGAGGCCGGCCACCTTGGACTGCTCAACCGACTCGTAGAACGACACCAACTTGGCCGTGAAAATCACCTCCAGGTCACTGGCCAGCCGCCGGAATCGCCGGGTGTCCTCGGCGGCAATCACATCGGCCTCAGTCAGCAACTCGCGCAGATGCGCCGAAGCGTCACGCGGATCGCCCAACGGAGTTGCCGCGAGAACAACCCGTCCAACATCAGCCACGTCTGCAGTTCTAGCAGGCATCAGCGCAATCAGCACGCGGACTGCCTACGATGGCGCGGTGAGTGTGGCGACAGCAGACCCGACCCCGGGTTCACCGACTGTCGAGATCGACGTTGCCGACTGCGTTGCTGCACCTTCGCTGCGCGCACGACTGACGCCACCGATGCCGCGGGGTGGCTGGTTCGGCTGGCTCGGACCCATCGCGGTGACGCTGTTGGCGGCGGTGCTTCGCCTCAACGATTTGGGTCGGCCAGTGGCGGTCGTCTTCGACGAGACCTACTACGTCAAAGACGCCCTGAGCCTGCTGCTGTTCGGGTATGAGCGACAAGCAGTTGAGGGTGCCGACAAGCAGTTGCTCGCGTCCAACGGTGATCCGTCATCGCTGACCGGGCTATTCACAGACCAGGCATCATTCGTCGTTCATCCTCCCGTCGGCAAGTGGGTCATCGCCACCGGCGAGCAACTGTTCGGAGTGACGCCGTTCGGTTGGCGAATCGGAACCGCCGTGCTGAGCATCCTCAGTGTCCTGCTCGTTGCGCGGATCACTCGGCGACTGACTCGGTCCAACCTGTTCGGAACGCTCGCCGGTCTGCTGGTCGCCATCGACGGTCTGAGCATCGTCATGGGCCGGACCGCACTGTTGGACATCTCGCTGATGTTCTTTGTGCTGGTCGCGTTCGGCTGCCTGCTCATCGACCGCGACCGATCGCGTCGGCGAATGGCCAAGCTGCTCGACGATCAACCGATCACACCCGGCGTCATGTTGTCGGGTCGCCTGGCCAAGCTCGGTCCGGGCTTGGGTCTGCGCCCGTGGCGGATTGCTGCGGGAGTCAGCTTGGGTCTGGCCTGCGGGGTGAAATGGAGCGGGCTCTATTACGTCGTCGCCTTCGGACTGCTGACGGTGTTGTGGGACGTGGGTGCACGTCGGGCCGCCGGGGTTGCCAGGCCATGGCGCGCGGTGCTGCTCCGTGATGCGCTGCCGGCCTTCGCCTCGATAGTCGGCTCGGCACTCGTTGTCTACATCGCGACTTGGTCTGGCTGGTTACTCAGTTCCGGTGGTTGGGATCGAAACTGGGCTGCGGGGGTGGGTACTGACTACCCCTTCATCCCGGAGGCCTTGCGTTCGTTGTGGCACTACCACGTCGAGGCGTGGAACTTTCACACGAACCTGACCACGCCGCACTCCTACTCGGCCAACCCCTGGGGCTGGCCGTTGCAAGCCCGGCCAACCTCGTTCTTCTACGAAAGCCCGACCGGGGTTTGCGGTACGGACAAGTGCGCACAGGAGGTCCTCGCGCTTGGTAACCCGATCATCTGGTGGACCGGAGTGGTGGCGCTGATCCATCAGGCGTGGCGCTGGGTCGGTCGTCGCGATTGGCGGGCCGGGGCCGTGCTCTGCGGCTTCCTCGCGGGGTGGCTGCCGTGGTTGTTCTTCCAGGAACGCACCGTGTTCAGCTTCTACTCGATTGTCTTTGAGCCGTTCATCGTGATGGCCGTGGCCTTGACTCTGGGTTCGATCCTCGGTCCGGCCAAAGCAGCGGGCAATCGCCGGATCTACGGCGCGATGGGGATTGGAACGATTCTGATTGCTGCTGTCGCGGTTGCCTGGATCTTCTATCCGCTCTGGACCGCCGGCCCGATTCCGCACGCCGACTGGGCGTTGCGGATGTGGTTCCCGACCTGGGTCTGAGGACCCCCGTCGAGCGACCGAACTGACCTAGGCGTCGGCATCCTGTAGAGCGACCGACCACTTCTCTTCGATCCTTCCGAACCGATACACCGCCAGCGCGATCAGCCAGGTCACCACGAACACGCCAACGATCACAAACCCGACCCAGTTGAGGTCGATGCTGCCGATGAACGCCAGCGGGCCGGAGGCGATGTTGAGCTTCTCCGCAACGAGACCGAGGATTTCGATGCCGCCGATGACCAACGCGACGAACACCGACAGGGCCGTCACGGTCATGTTGTAGTAGACCTTGCGAACAGGCTGCGAAAACGCCCAGCCGTAGGCGAAATTCATGAAACAACCGTCGATTGTGTCCAGCAGCGACATCCCTGCGGCGAACAGAATCGGCAGGCACAGGATCGCGTACCAGGGCAGCGCAAACGCGGCCGCTCCACCGGCCAGAACCAACAACGAGATCTCCGTTGCGGTGTCGAAGCCGAGTCCGAAGAGCAACCCGATCGGATACATCTGCCATGGCTTCGTCACCGCCTTGGTGATCTTGCCGACGAAGCGATTGATGAACCCGCGGTTGTTCAGGTGCTCCTCAAGTTCGGCTTCGTTGAATTCACCGGCACGCATCCGACGGAACACACTGACGATCTGACGCAAGACGAACAGGTTGATGATGCCGATCAGCAGCAGGAAGACGCCACTGACCAACGTGCCAACCAAGCCCAGCGTCGTCTGCAGGGATGAGCCCTCGTCTTCGACCTGACCGACGAGCGCTCGAACTCCGAAGCTCAACAACAAACACAGGCCGAACACGATCGAGGAATGACCAAGCGAGAACCAGAAACCCACGGAAACTGGCTTCTGCCCGTCGGACATGAGTTTGCGGGTGGTGTTGTCAATCGCGGCGATGTGGTCCGCGTCGAAGGCATGGCGCATTCCGAGCGTGAAGGCGGTGATTCCGATACCGATGCCCAGCGCTCCGCTTGATCCGAGGCTCAGATTCTGTGGTGCCACCATGAGGATGAGCACTCCCCAGCCGACCAAGTTGAGCAGCAGGATGAACGCGCCCATCCCAATGATCGAGATCCATTGGGGTCGCCCGATTGCCCACTTCTTGCTACTCGGTGCGCTCGTGGGCGCGGTGTTGACAGCCACCCGGCGATCCTAGATGCAAACGGTTCGCAATTACCAGTGGGGCACAAACCCGGTGGTGCGCTACGAACTGCGCGAGTCGACGGTGATCTTGAGGCCGACCCGACCATCACCGGATCCGCGGACCTTCTCCATGAGCGTGAGCACCTTGTACATGAGGCCAAAGCGTTTTGACACCCGCGAGCGGACCTCTTCGGTGCCGTCCGCGTCGAGGATTTCGACTGTGCCCGCCACAACGTCACCCTTGAGTCGTCCGCGAGCGTCGCAGGGTGCGACTTCGACGTGCGGGTTGTTACGAATCCGCTTGACCTTGCCGGAGTCCGCACCAGTAATGACGTAGAGGGCGTTCCCTTCGCGGGTGACCCAGACCGGGGTCGCGATCTTCTCTCCATTCTTGCGGGTGGTGCTGATGGAGATGTATTTACTCTCGCTGAGGCGGTCGAGTTCGTTCATGTGGTCAGCCTACTTCCCTCGTGGGAAAGTGATCCGTCCGAAGCCAGCGCTCTCGATCAGAGGCTCGCGAAACGAGTGATGGCGGGCAAATGTGTGTCGCGCAATTCGGGGTTGCGGACTCCCAGCCCGGAACTGGGGGCAAGGCACAGGACTCCGACCTTGCCCTGGTGGGCGTTGCTGTGAACCACGTATGCCGCCTCCGGTGTGTCCAGCAGGTTGTACGTGCGGGAAAGGGTCGGGTGAATCGCACCCTTGCTGACTAGTCGATTGGCCTCGTAGGACTCGCGGTAGTTGGCGAAGTGCGACCCTACGACGCGTTTGAGATTCATCCAGAGGTAGCGATTGTCGAACTCGTGCGTGTAGCCGCTCGACGACGCGCACGTGACGATGGTCCCTCCCTTGCGCGCCACATAGACACTGGCTCCGAAGGTCTCACGACCCGGATGCTCAAACACAATGTCTGGGTCCTCACCTCCGGTGAGCTCGCGCAGGTGCGTGCCGAACCGCTTGATCTCGCGGTAGTCCTGTGTGTGCGGATCGCTCCAGAAACGGTAACCGTCGGCCGAGCGATCAATAACCAACTCGGCTCCCATGCTGCGGCAGATCTCGGCCTTCTCCGGGCTGGACACAACGCAGATTGGTTGGGCGCCACCGTTGAGCGCATATTGAGTGGCGAACGACCCGATCCCGCCGCTGGCACCCCAGATCAATACGTTGTCGCCCTGCTTCATGCCAGCACCATTGCGCGAGACGAGCTGGCGATACGCCGTGGAGTTCACCAACCCCACGCTGGCGGACTCTTCCCATGTGAGGTGCTCCGGCTTTGCCAGCAACTGGTTGGCCTTTACCAGTGCCAACTCGGCGAGACCACCGAAGTTGGTCTCGAATCCCCAGGTGCGCTGGTCGGGATCCAGCAACGAGTCGTCGTGACCCTGTGGACTCTCCAGCTCCACACTCAGACAGTGGGCGACCACCCGATCGCCGGGCTGCCAAACCGTGACTCCCGCGCCGACCCGCAGCACAACACCAGCCAAGTCAGAACCCAGCACGTGATAGGGCCGGTCATGCTTGGCCGTCAACTCCGAGTACCTGCCGTAGCGCTTGAGGAAATGGAAAGTCGATACTGGCGCGAAGATTGAAGCCCAAACCGTGTTGAAGTTCATCGAACTTGCCATGACCGCGATCAGTGCCTCGCCGGGCCCGACCTCCGGGGTTGGCACCTGCTCGACGTGCAGCGACTTGCGCGGGTCGCGTTCCCGGTCGGGAATGCCGTCGAACATATTGGCGTCGCTGGCGTGAACGGTCACACCCATGTAGTCGCTCGGGATCGGAAGGCTCTGGAAGTGGCCGACTACATCCTGCTGGTGTCTGTGTTCAGCCGTCATAATCGCATCTGCGATTGCCGACATGGCCGAACTCATGAGATCACCGCCGCCGCGTCGTTGGACTCGACCCACGGCCGCCACTGCAGCGACGGTGTCAGCCGCCAGACCTGCCCGGTGGGTGGATCGATTGCGGCCAGTGATGCCCAACCATTGGCGAACAGGTCCTGCAAGTTCGCATGATCGGCGATGACAGAGCTAACGGCGGCGGGACTGGCCCAAGCGACGATCAGCAGCCGCAGCGGCTCATGCATACCTGTGCCCTCGTTGTATCGAGGATCAGCCGAGAATGCCGCTTGCCATGGGAGTCCCAGTTTCAGGTCACCATGAGCGCCGGAGACAACCCCGACATCACCGACGACGTTGTGTGTGGTTTTGTCGCCAGCGCCGAACCGTTGCGGGTCGACGCTCGAGAAGTAGTACTGACTGTTGATCCACTGGGTGACCACTGCCGGTGCTGTCAGCAAGGTGGCGAGGATGTCGTTGTTCGGGTCCAGGTCCGGGTTGTACGAGTGCAGGAACACCCGGCCGGCCAGATCCAGGTTGCTGGTGAGCGCCCGCGGTCCGATGACAAATGCGGCGTTGCCGGCCAAACCCCACTCGGGGAATGGCTGTGACCAGTCCAGCGCCCGCCGTTCGACGCTCGCGGCGCGAGCACTGACGGTCCGGCCAGGCGTCTGCGAATGGGGCAGCAAGGGGAGTCTCTCGACCAAAGCCGACTCACGCGCTGCACCCAAGTCCCGCACTAGCCGGGCGACCTGCTCACGGTGCTGAGGGTTCGGGACGTACGCCGGATCGAGCTCAACCACATCAGTGGTGGTGTTGTGGGCTGCGGCGATTGCAACCGTGTCGTCCGGGATCTGGATTCCCTGATCCGCCAAGCGACGACGAACCTCGCGATCGTTGATTGCGTCCACCAACGTCCGTGCGTTGACGTGACCACCGTTGCCGCCGCACGCGCCGCAGTCGTAACCGGCCGCAAATGCATTGTTCTCGGTGGTTGCGGCGTGGGCACACACGACGATCAAGGGCGCGAACGAGTCGACCAGACCAATGGCGCCCAGCGCACCAGCAGCCAGCGCCACTCTCGCGTCCGTGTCGAGCCCGATCGGGAGTCCGGACTCGTCGGCTTGGGTCCCTCGACTTTCGGTGAGCGGTTGGGAACCCCAGCGATCCGTAACCGCGCCCCACTGGGTCATGAGGTGATTCCAGCGCCGCGGCAGCACCGTTTGGCACAGGCTCGCAACACCGGAGAGCAGGCCTGCCGCCTCAGCGACCAGCAGCGGAGTGACTGGCGCGCTAGTGGTCGCAAGCACAGCAGTGCGGACCGTGGATCGGAAGGAATCGACGGATGCGCCGTTCCCACGAATCACATGCGACGGCTTGATCAGCACCGGGCATTGGTCGAAGCTGATCCCAGGTTCGGGCTGGTACTGCAGCGCCGCACCGAAGAATCCAGCGAAGCCGAATGTTCGGTAGTCACCGGAAGTCGACTCGATTGCCCGACGGAATCGCTCCGATCGCACGTCGATGCAGAACATCAGCTGTGCGTCCGGCCGTCCGGTGGCGTCGCCATGTTGGGCCCCGCTGGCGCGATCGACTTGACCGCGCAGTTGCGAGACCAGCTCGTTGCGATAGGTCGATTCAAGGGCTGCTTGCCAGATCTGAGCGTCGTCCATCCAATCAGTCATCGGAGTGAGCGAGTCTGGTTCGATCAGCGATTCCGCGCCATGCGGATGGTGCTGATCCAGGCGCGCGGATCCCCCTGCCGCAGTCCCAGCAACAAACACATCCAGAGCACAGCGCAGGGCAATCAGCGATACCAACGCGTCGTTGGTCCCAGCCTCACGCCCACGCCAGTGCGCGTGTGCGGCCCAGCCAGGTCCAGCTAGGAGGAGGTCGCAGACGTAGTCGAAAAGGCAGTTGGCGGGCAAGCCCGTCTTGTCCAGCAACACCACCAATGCCGCCGCTGGATCGGTCGGCAGTTGCGCGACGAGCTCGCTGACACCCCGAACTCCAACGGCGCGGTCATACGCCGGAGTCGCTGCGGCAGTGCGCCACAGCCGAAATGGGTCGGTCTCGCCGGCTTGGGCAGCGGCCCAGGCGCGCTGGCACCAAATCGCCGCGTGCTCGGCAACGAGGTCGCCTAGGGCAGCCCCCGACGAGCGCACCGAAAGTCCATCCACGAGGCGAGTACGCGTTGGTTCGCGCTGGGCTGATGCTGCCCGGCCACTTGCCGCCGCGCGCGCAATCAACTGCGCGACCAGAGCTGGGTCAGGCACCGCACCGGTCGACTCACCGCGAGCAGCCCGATGGTCGTTCACGGCTTGCTGAAGTGATGCCTCGCTGATACGGCCGCTGGCGTGCAGAGCCGCGTAGGACGGCAACGGTAGGTAGGCGTTGGCCCCATACCGCTGGCCGGCAATGCGAGCAGCCTCGGGAAACGGGAACCGCTCGAAAGGCGCCATCGGGTTTGCGGCGACGAACGTCCGCAGCGGCCAGTTGGGAGCACACACCGCCGCGGTCGCCTCGACCAGTGCCTGGACGGTGTCGATGGCAATGACTGATGACTGTTCGGCCGAGGTTCGATCGCTGGCAGCGGTCGTCGGCCAGGCCGCCACCCCGATCCACTTGCGGGTGTGCGGGGCGAGCGCAGTGGCCCCGACCCTTACCGCCAGCACGCCAGCGGGTCGCGAGGTTATCCATTGAGCACCAATCGCGATGCCGATCGCGGCCAGCGCGACCACCGCGAGTAGCAGGATTCCGACGGCACTGGACCAGGCGGCACCGAGCGGGATTGAGCTTGCGAGCAGCCCTTCCCAGCCGAACAGCAACCACTGATAGGTGCCGACGGCCAGTCCGGCTGCTCCAGCAACCATCGCGACCACCAGGGCCGAGGACCTCGCCGAGCGAAGGACGGCGACCACACCGACGACGGCAGTCGCCAGAGCAAGGAGAAGCGGCAACAGCGCCGTGCTGCCCAGCGACGAGACGGACCATACCGCCGCCGGAGCAGCAATGGCCGCACCGATTGCCACCGTGATGGCCGAAACTCCCACTGCTACTGCGTCCGTTTTGCGCGACCTAGTGACCGCCACGCGGGAACGGGAGCGGGCACGTGTCACGGCACCACCAGCACGCAGGAAGAGCCACGCCTTGTAGTACCCGTGCGCAATCAGGTGGGCGATCGCTGCCGCAGGCAGTCCAACGCCGAGCTGGATGGTCATGTACCCCATCTGTGCCGTCGTCGAGCAGGCGAGTTGACCCTTGACGTCCGAGCGAACCCGCGCGGCCCAGGTACCGATCGCGACCGAGGCAATGCCAACGAGGACCAGGCCGAGCAGCACTGCCGGTGCCGCGCGAAACAGTGGCCAGGCCAAAGCCCCGAGTATTCCGGCACCGTTGACAATCCCGGCGTGCAGGAAAGCCGAGACCGGTGAGGGCGCCTCGGCGGTCTCGGGCAGCCAGCCTTGCAGCGGGAAGAGTCCGGACCGCACGATCGCTGCGGCCGCTAGTAGGAGCGCCACCACCGTTGCCGATCCGGCAGTGAAGTCGACGCTGGTGAACTCAGCTCGGTTGACGGTCGGCAGCAACGCGATCGCGACAACGACTCCGACCCACAACAGCGCATCGGAAAGCAGCATCCGTCGAGCGACCAGGCCCGCAGCCCGACGGGAACGATCGTTGTTGGTGTGCAGCACTAGTCGACTGAGTACCCAGCCGCTGACGGTCCACCCAAGCGCAATGACCGGCAGGCTCGCCCCTGTCACAAGCAGCGCGAGGGATGCCGTTGCCGTCATAAGCAAGGCGCCGAATCGGCCGATACGTTCCTGTCCGGCCAGATTGCGGATCGAGTAGGTGGCGACGAGCCAACAAATGGACGCCACGAAGGCAAGCAGGATCACGCTGAGGACATCGAACCGTAGGCCGATGTCAATCCCGGGCGTGACGTTGAATCCAACCTGCAGGGGTTCTGTGAATAGGAGTGCGACCCCCGTGAGGACAGCGAGTGCGAACAAGACGACGGCACTGGAACGTGCCCACTTCAATATCGACATACGTGGCACTATACATGTTTTCTATTTCCGGTGTTGTACATCCGGCTTGTTCTTTCCCATTTCAGACTTCTGGTTACACAGGCTTGCACCGCTAGGCTGACCCACGCAACCAATCGCGAACGGAGACCAGGATGGCCGACAACCCGGCGACACAGCCGGTTCAAGGACCGACGCCGAGCCGAACCTGGACGTTTCTGACCAATCACGGTCACGTTTTGGTGTGCCTCAGCCGTGATCCAGACGCCCGGATCCGCGATGTAGCAGCTCGGGTTGGCATCACTGAGCGAGCCGCCCAGGGGATCCTCACCGAACTCGAGGCCGACGGCTACGTCACCAAGATCAAACGGGGGCGCCGCAATCGCTACCGCATCCACCCGGAACTGGCATTCCGGCACCCGGAGGAATCCAACCGATCGGTCGGCGAACTTCTGCAGATCTTCGACCGCTAGTTCGGGTCGCTCTGTTGGCCGCGCAAACCGGCGGCTGTCTCCTGGGCCAGGTGCCGGAACGCAGCCAACTCCGCGTCGGGCGGCTGGGCATGGGCGTAGGCCTCCACCAACTGATCAACCTCCTGCGCTAGCTGAAGACGGACCGCCCCATCCACCGCGCAATCCCCCACCTTGGTAGCCAGTTGCAACGCGCGCCGCATGACACCCGGCGCCCTGGTTGCATACGCACGTAGATCGGCAAACAGGTTGGCGATCAGATCGCCGACATCCACGCGGGGCGCGATGACGCGCAGGTGGCCAGCCTCGTTGAACCGTTGCATAGACGGCGGCGCTTTGCTGGCCATCAGCGCCAAACCAGCGGTCAGATCATCGAGAGAGTTCTGCGCGGTGATCGGGTCGTTCACGCCGGGTGATATCGCGCGGATGGCCATCTCGGACGACTGTTGCAGCGCATGCTCGATGTCTTGGTTGGGTGTGCGTTCCGGGCCCACGGAGATGGCTTTCTCGACGTCCTTCCGTTGAGACTCTGACAGGGCATCGGCGGGCTGCGCCAGCGCGAGCGTGTCACCATCGATCACGTGTTCACCCGGTCGCACCGACAGGACAATTACCGCGTCCGCCTCATCGGCAACGGCGATTACCTTGTCCAGATTGACGTACAGGACGTAGCCCGCAGACTTTGCCTGGATGCGATCACAGTCCGATTCGTCGAGCACAGGGGTCGGTGGGGCGTCGTCAGGCAGGTCTGCCCTATCCACGCCTTGCTCGGGGTAGAGGTGCGTGGCGCTTCGGATGAACTCCGCCCGGAGCCGCCCGGACAAGGTGCCGATCTGGATTGATTCGCTGATGTGGTTGATGAAGTAAACCAGCAACGCGATGTCGATGACCATCAACACCACAGCCACATTCATCGAGAGCTGCGGGACAAACTGGTCGGTGATTGCCGAGTCTCCTCCCGCGCGAACCGAGCGGAGCACCAACAGGGCGTAGAGGAACGATCCGAGGAACGCGCCCAGTACCACCTGGTTACCGCGATCGGTCATGAAGTTGCGGATCAGCCGTGGGCCATAGGTGGACGACGTCAGCGCCAGCACCGCGATCGTGATGGAGAAGGTTGTCGCCGTGACCGTCAACAGTGAACTGGCAATGGCCGTCAACAAATTCTGGCCACCGGATGCGCTCGCCCGGAAGAACGCCCCCCCGAATGACCCCTGATCGAACCGGAAGTGCTGGTCGATCGTCACCATAACCTCGGCGAGGATCACCCCCGCCAGACACAACAGAGCTGGCACGGCCCAGAACCGTTCACGAAGGCGCACAATCCAGTTCATCCACCGATGCTAGCGATTCGCGCCCCCGTTGGGGCTTGCCTGATGCCCGCCGATTCCCGCCACAGTTCGCCGCCAAGCCTGGTCGGCACGGCTGCGGGCCCACCCCGAGGACCTTCGACCCTGTCTGGATTCCGGACGATTCCTTAGCATGGGAACGGACAGCTTCTCCGACAGATGCGGAGGAATTGACATGCAGACCCGACTCGCTGACGACGCGGGGCCTTCACTGGCACGCAAGGCAGGTCGGTGGTTGGTGGCCGCATTACCCGCCGCGCTGGCCGGTCTCCTCGCAGGGTGGTTGATCCCCCGCGGCCCGGTGACCACTACGCAGGCGGTCACAGCTTTGCTCGTGGCACTGCTGGTGGGCGCAGGGACGGGCTGGCTGCTGCGATCGCGATGGGCAATCGCGCTGGCACCGGCGGTTTTTGTGATCATTTTCGAACTGGCCCGGATGCGCGTCGCCGGCCCGACCGTTGATGCTGTGCGACTCGACGGTATCTACGGCGTGATGGCGTTGGTCGCAGGCCGCGGTGTCGATGCAGTGCTCATCCTGCTGCCGATGGCGGTGGGTGCGAGCTACGGCGCTGCGCTGGTACGCCGTTACCGGATGAGTAACCCGCAGCCACGTCGCTGGCTGTGGGTGCGCCGCATCCTGCTCGGGACGGCGACCGTCGCCGTGGTCGCGCTGTTCGCCGGCCTGCTGCGCCCGGCCTCCACCGCACCCATCGTGGGTGCCGACGGCGCTGCCATTCAGGGCAGTATCGCCGAACTCGTAGACGTCCCGATTAACGGGCACGATCAGGCGATCATGCTTCGCGGAGTCTCGGCCGATGCGCCAGTGCTGCTGTACCTTGAGGGCGGCCCGGGCGGTACCGGTATCGGTCGGATCCGGAACTCTGGAGAGGAGCTTGAGAAGTCCTTCGTGGTGGCGACCTGGGACCAGCGTGGGACAGGGAAGTCGTATGACTCCCTCGAACCGACCTCGACGCTGACCGTCGACCAGATGGTTCAAGACACGCTCGCCGTCACCAACTATCTACGTGAACGCTTCAACGAGCAGAAGATCTACGTGGTCGCCAGCTCGTGGGGAACCATCATCGGCACTCTGGCCGTGCAGCAGTCTCCCGACCTGTTCCATGCCTACATCGGGACCGGTCAGATGGTCGACCCGTTCGCCACCGACAAGCTCATGTATGCCGAATCCATCGCCGACGCTGAGGCACGCGGAGACCAAGCGGCGGCCGCGACGCTTCGGGCGATGGGCGAGCCGCCGTATGACGACACCCTGGACTACCCGGTCGCGATCGCCTCGAATCCCAAGTGGATGAACTTCGAGCACGGCGCCGATTACCACGCCAGCTCCGAGTACCCGGCCAGCCTGTTCGTCTCCGAGTACAGCCTGATCGAACAGTTGCGCGGCATGGCCGCAATCGCAGAGACCTATGCGGTGCTCTACCCACAGCTGGCCGACACCGACTTCCGGACCCAGGTGCCCCGCCTCGACGTGCCGGTCTACCTCGTGGAAGGACGGTATGAGGCCGCTGGCCGCGAAACCCTGGCTAGGCAGTGGTTCAAGGAACTCTCTGCGCCCACCAAGGAGTACATCTACTTCGACCACTCCGGACACACACCGCCCTACGACGAGCCCGGAAAGCTGGCCGAGCTCATGCGCGAGATCGTCAGCAGCACGCAGGACGGACCGTCATGAGTCACGAGCGCATCGGGCCACTGGCTCGCGTGGTTCGGCAAGACCCTCATCATCAGGCAGGTTCAGCCATTGGGTAGTTCCACCGAGCAGGTCGCAGCGGGCGGCCCAGACCAAGCGGCCCGTCGGCGCATACTGGTCGCGTGTTCGTAAATCCGCGTCGCTCGACCGCGTTTCGGTCTGCCCGGATCGCGGGGCTGGTCACGGGGCTGGCCGCGCGTTCATCGCTGACCTCGCTGCGGGCCAGGTTTGACGATGATCCGGCCGAATTGCGTCGCAAGTCCCGTGCTCGCAACGCTGAATCCCTGCGCACGACGCTGGGCGGGATGAAGGGTGGCGCGCTCAAGGCCGGTCAGCTGCTCTCGACGGTCGACTCGCTGTTCCCACCGGATCCTGACCGCACCTGGACCGAGGCTCTGACCACCCTGCAAGAGAGCAATCCGCCGCTGGACTGGACTCAAGTCGAACCGGTCCTAAGACGGGGTCTCGGCGACCGGTGGCGCGACTCCCTGGTCGAAATCGACCCCGTCGCGGTGGCGGCAGCGTCGATCGGCCAAGTGCACCGTGGAACCTGGCATGACGGCAGGCAGGTGGCCGTCAAGGTGCAATACCCCTTCGCAAAAGACGTCCTGCTGGCCGACCTGCGCGCCTTGTCGGTGTCGCTGCGGCTGGCCGGGGTCGTCCTACCCGGTCTGCTCGCCGCACCCGTCGTCGACGAGCTGCGGCTGCGGGCCGGGGAGGAACTCGACTACGTCCACGAGGCTCGCGCACAACGCGAAGTCGCGGCAGCTTTCGCAGGGTCCAGCCGATACAGCATTCCCGAGGTCGTTGCCGTTGCGGACAACGTCCTGGTGAGTGAGTGGCTGGAGGGTCGCCCGCTGGTAACCGTCGCCGACGATCCCAAGGATGAACGGCGCCGGATTGCCTCGCTGTACCAAGGGTTCGCGCTGCTGGCACCCGCACGCGCGGGCTGGTTACACGCCGACCCGCACCCCGGCAACTTCCGGGTCACCCCAGATGGTCGCCTCGGCGTGGTTGACTTCGGCGCCGTCGTTGCGATGCCTCACGGCCTACCCCCGGCTTTCGGTCGACTCGTGCGCGCCTTCGCCGACGAGTCCGATGCGGACGACGCACAGGCGGCACTGGTTGGGGCCGGGCTGATCAGGCCAGGTCGAAATGTTGACATCGACAGCCTGCGAGCGGTTATGTCACCGTTTAGCGAACCCGCCCGCCACGACGATTTTGCATTCTCGTCGTCGTGGTTGCGCTCGTGCTTCGCCCGCAACGACGCAGCCCGCGACCCTGACTACACCGCCGCGATGGGGCTGAACCTGCCAGCGGAACACTTGATGACCCAGCGCGTCTGGCTCGGAGTGATCGGGGTGCTGTGCCGCCTCGACGTGACCCTGCCGGTACGGCCAGTCCTGTCCGAACTGCTGCCCGGGTTCGACAGCGCACGGGACTGAGAGCCCCGCAATGAGTACCGGCGTGCGTAGAATTTGGTGGAGCTGAGGGGATTCGAACCCCTGACCCCCTCGATGCGAACGAGGTGCGCTACCGGACTGCGCCACAGCCCCTTGCGAACAAGGACCCGCCGGTTAAGGCGGGATCGTCAGGATACCCCGCAGGGTCAGTCGTTGACTGCGCGGCGGTGGGAGTAGTGGGAGTCGTCATCGACGGCCGCAGCGGGAACGTCCACAAAGGCGTCGAGGCCGAGCTCGG
>JAGNDY010000022.1:23400-27761 GCA_018003655.1 Candidatus Nanopelagicales bacterium | reverse complement strand
AAGGAGGCGTCGAGCACGTCTGACCCGTAGTACTGAACGAACGCCCCCTTCTCCTGGTTGTACCCGCGCTCCATCACTTGCCGGTAGATGCGATCGCGGGTCTTGCGCCACCGTTCCAACGGCGCCGGCAGGCCCTTCATCGTCGCGATCCGCATCGCCCGGTCGAAGGCGACCCAACACATCACCCGTGAATAGACAAAGTCCTTCTGTCCACCGCGGGTCTCCCAGATCCCCTCATCTGGTCGATCCCAGTTGTCCGCCAGCCAATCGAGGATCCCGACCATCCCCAACCAGGTGTCGTAGTACATCGACCGACCACGCTTGACCACCTCGTAGATCGCGTCGACTGCCTCGCCATAGATGTCGAGTTGGAGTTGGTCTGCGGCGCCGTTGCCGATGCGAACGGGGCTCGACTCGGCGTAACCCTCCCAATTCGGGAGATCGAACTCATCCAGATCGGAGGATCCGTCAACCCGATACATCAGCCGCAGAGGTGCCGCGGAGCCACCAGCGTGATCTGCAACCAACCGACCGATCCACTTGAGAAACGCAGCCGCCTCGTCGTTGTAGCCCAGCTCCATCAAGGCACCGACCGAGAAGGAGCCGTCGCGGATCCAGGTGTAGCGATAGTCCCAGTTTCGCTCGCCGCCAATCTGCTCCGGCAGGCCAGCCGTCGGAGCAGCCACCAGGGCGCCCGTTGGCGCGTACGTCAGCAATTTCAGCGTCACGGCGGAGCGGTTGACCGTCTGGCGCCACCGACCTTTGTAGGTCGACTTGCCGATCCAATCGCGCCAAAACTTGATGGTGTCCTCAAACAAGGAGACGACCTTGCGCACGCTCAGCGCGCCAGCGGTGGCACCCTTGAGGCCGGTCGTCAGGGTGCAACCGGCCACTTCACCCTGCTTGAGGGTGAAGCGGGATCGGGCGACGCCATTGTCGATCTGCTTGCCCTCCGAGTGGTCGAGCATTCGTTGCGTGTGGAGCGAGATTTCCTGGTCTGGGGTACTGAACAGCGCGTGATGGTCAGTCAGCGTCAGCTCGTGATCAACCCGGCCGTAGTCAAACCGCGGCGCGCACTCCATCGTGAACGTCACCTCGCCTCGGACCACGCGTGCTAGTCGGACGATTCGATGGACGTCGGTGGCGACTTCGGGTCGGTCAATGGGCATGAAGTCGATGACCTCGCCAACACCCGCGCTGGTGAGGTAACGCGTGATCAGGATCGCGGTGTCTACCAAGTACAACTGCTTGACGACGGCATCGGGATCGTCAACCGACACTCGAAAGTAGCCACCCTTCTCCGCGTCAAGAATTGAACCGAAGACCGAGGAAGAGTCGAATCTCGGTGAGCAGAACCAACTGATTGTTCCGTCCAACCCAACCAGAGCTGAGGTTTGCAGATCGCCGATGAGTCCATGGTCCGCAATCGGCGGATACGCAGCGTTCGTCACCCGCAACAGTCTGCCCACTTCCCGACCGTGACGCCGCGTGGATCCGCCATTCGCCGGATTGTCGGTTGCTGGGTCAGCCGGTGGGATCCGTCATTGGCTTGGACGCGCCGAGCGAAAGGCTGGCAAGTAGACCTAAGACCAGGAAGCCCGCCGCCACGAAGGCAGCCCACTTGGTCGCGGTCGATAGGGACTGCTTGGCGGCGGTTGCCACCGGCTCTGTTTGCGGGTTCTCGTTGAGTTGCGGGATGATCGAACCAGCGGTGGCCACCACAACGTCAACGCTCTGCTGCCGCTGTTCGGCGGAAATCTGCGGGATCTGTTCCAGATTCTTGTTCAGCTGAGTGCCGAGTCCGGTGAACAGAATGGTTCCAAGGACCGCGATTCCAAGCGCGGAGCCCAACTGCCGCATGGTGCTTTGGATTCCTGAACCCTGCCCGCTGCTCGCAACGGGCACGTCAACGAGGACCACGCCGGTCAGTTGAGCAGTGGCCAAACCAACGCCCATCCCGTAGAAGAAGAGCAGTACGATCACCGGCCAGATGCTCACAGTTGGTGATGCGACGATGCCGATCCCAAGGATGCCGACGATCTCCAAGGCGATGCCGATCCGAACGACAAGGATCGCCCCACGACGTTGGGCAAGCCGAGCACCAAATCCGGCGGCGAGGAAGCTGCCGAGCGCGAGCGCGAGTAACACCTGACCTGTCTTGAAAGCTGAGTAGCCCAGCACATTCTGCAGCCACAAGGGCAGCGCGAACAGCAATCCGAACTCACCGAGGCTGACGATGGCTACTGCGATATTGCCGTTGCGGAATGACGCCAGGGAGAACAACGACAGGTCCAGCAGTACAGCTTTGCCTGCCCGATTACGTCGGACCTCGAGTGCCGCGAACGCAACCAACGCGAGGATTCCGAGCAGGAATGCCACCGGGACAATCGACAGGTTCAGCGACCAATTCCAGCCGGCGATCGTCGGCGAGTTGATCGACTCCCACCAACCGAAATTGCGACCCTCGATCAGCCCAAAGACGATCAGTCCAATCCCCGTCACCGACAACAGCGCGCCCAGGACATCGATGCCCTCGTCTCGATCGCCAGTGGACTCTTTGACGAAGATCCACGCTCCGATGAACACAGCCAGTCCCAGTGGGACGTTGATGCCAAAAGCCCACCGCCACGAGAAGTCAGTGGTCAACCAACCACCAAGTAACGGCCCGAGCGCGGCCGTACCCCCGATAGTGGATCCCCAAATCGCGAACGCAACGGCCCGGTCTTTGCCGCGGAAACCCGCATTGATCAACGAGAGTGAGGTGGGCAGCATCATCGCGCCACCGAGCCCTTGAATGAGCCGGGCGCCGATCAGTGCTCCGCCACTTTGCGATGTCGCCGCGAGCACGCTCGCGAGTACGAAGATCACGACACCGATCAGGAACATCCGACGTCTACCCCACCGGTCGGCCAATCGGCCGAACATCAGCAGGAAGGCAGCAAAGACCAGCGTGTAGGCCTCTTGCACCCACTGAGCCTGGCTGGAGGTAATACCCAGATCGTCGATGATCGTCGGGATCGAGACGTTAACGATTGTGGCATCGACGATAATCATCGATACGCCTAGCGCAACGAAGAACAGCCCAATCCACTTCTTGCGACCGGCGGCCTGTTCAAGTGTGTCGGCGGTTGCCCCTTGCTGAATGTCACCCATCGCGTGCTCGCTTCCCCGCAGGTCGATTAAAGTCGGCGAGAGCCTATCCCGATGGTTCGCGCGGGCCGCAGCGCAAGGTCGTCGCTTCGATTGGGAAGCCGACCCCGGCAGCACTAGCATCAAAACGTGCCGGAGAATTTCTTAATCCCCAATCAGCAACCCAACGTCGATATGTCCATCGCACTGGCCGACCTCTTTCTCACCAGCAGCCAGCGAATGGACCAATGGCGCACGCTTTTTCGCCACGCTGCGCATGCGGCCGCTGCCGCAGATCCAGACGAGCTGGCCAAGATTCGTACTGAGTTCCAACGGATGCGGGTCCTCGAGGACTACTGGGGCTACCCAGGCCGCATGCTGAACAACGAGCTCGAGCGGCTGCTGACCGAAGGAGACCTCCAGGGGTTCGCCAATGGTGTGCACATCATTTCCGCAGCGCTGCACACCAACGCACACCACTCGCTGGAAGGAGCGTGGCATCTCGACTCCAACCCCACCGAGTCGTTTGACGAGATCTCCAACACCGGCGTGGGTAGACAGATTCTCCCACGGCCGTACTTTGAGGTGCTCGTCGTTGCTGCGGACATGCCCGCGCTGTGGGATGGGCTGACGACCCGGATTCGTGAACTCCGTCGCCTAACCGACGACTTCATCTACCAGCCTGTCATCGTCGAGTCGTACGAGGACGCGCTGGTTGCCGTCATTCTGAATCCGAACATTCAAGCCGTCGTCGTTTACGACGGGTTCCCGTTCCGAAGTAGACGCAACCTGCCCGACCTTCGTGGATTCCTCGGCAAGCGTCCATTGACGTCAGACCCGGACGAAGACGAGCTCGCAGTGCGGCTCTTCGACACGGTCAAGGAAGTCAGACCTGAACTTGATCTCTACCTCTTAAGCGACCGACTTGCTGAGCAGGTCGCGGGCCTCGACACGATAGCTGCGGTCCGCCGCGTGTTCTTCTCGACTGAGGAGATCCTGGAGATCCATCTGAGCATCTTGGAGGGGATCAGAGACCGTTTTCAGACACCGTTCTTTGACAACCTGGAGAAGTACGCGCAGCGGCCGATCGGAACGTTCCACGCATTGCCAATCGCTCGCGGGAAGTCCATCTTCAAGTCCAACTGGATCCGCGATATGGGCGAGTTCTATGGCGAGAACCTGTTCCTGGCGGAGTCGTCGGCCACAACCGGGGGATTGGACAGCCTGCTCGA
>JAGNDY010000022.1:14322-23300 GCA_018003655.1 Candidatus Nanopelagicales bacterium | reverse complement strand
TGCCAATCGCTCGCGGGAAGTCCATCTTCAAGTCCAACTGGATCCGCGATATGGGCGAGTTCTATGGCGAGAACCTGTTCCTGGCGGAGTCGTCGGCCACAACCGGGGGATTGGACAGCCTGCTCGAACCAACCGGGAACATCAGGAAAGCGCAGGAACTCGCGGCCCGTGCTTTCGGCGCCGATCACGCCTTCTACGCCACGAATGGGACGTCGTCGTCCAACAAGATCGTCGGCCAAGCGCTGCTCGAGCCGGACGACATCGTGCTCATCGATCGCGACTGCCACAAGTCCCACCACTACGCGTGTGTCCTGTCCGGCGCTCAGCCGGTGTATCTCGATGCCTTCCCACTAACCCAGTACTCGATGTACGGCAGCGTGCCGATCCGCACAATCAAGAGGGCGCTGCTCGAGCTCAAGGCAGAAGGGCGTCTTGATCGGGTCAAGGTCCTCATCCTCACCAATGCAACTTTCGACGGCCACATGGCCAACGTCGCCCGGACGATGGAGGAGTGCCTAGCAATCAAACCCGATCTGGTCTTTCTCTGGGACGAGGCCTGGTCCGCATTCGCTCGCTTCACCCCGTTGTTGCGATGGCGCACTGCAATGTCGGGTGCTGCCCATTTGCGAGCCAACCGGAGCAACCCGAAGTATCGGCAGCGCTACCAGGAATTCGCCGCGCAGGGGATTGAGATGGACATCAACGACCCCCGTGCCCTAGATGAACGGTTGATGCCTGACCCCGACCAAATGCGAGTCCGGGTTTACCAAACGACCTCGGTCCACAAGTCCATGTCTGCCCTGCGGCAGGCGTCCTTGATCTCGGTCGCAGACGATGACTACGGGGATGTCGAAGAGGCCTTCCACGAGGCCTACTTCACCCACACGTCAACCTCGCCGAATCTGCAAATCATCGCGTCGCTCGACGTCGCCCGCCGTCAAATGGAGCTGGAGGGCTACGAGCTTGCGACCCGAGCCGTTGAGTTGGCGCTCGATCTGCGCGACCGTATCAACGGCAACCCTCAGATCGCCAAATACTTCCGAGCCCTCACTCCTGCCGACATGATTCCGGAGCAATACCGACCCTCCGGCATCGAGAAATACAGCATGGCCGAAGAAGACTGGTCAACCGCCATGACCGCGATGGCCAATGATGAGTTCTTCCTCGATCCGACCAGGGTGACCGTGTTGTGCGGCGGGGCCGGGATGAACGGCACAAAGTTCAAGGCATTGCTCGCTGACAAGTACGACATCCAGATCAACAAGACCTCACGCAACAGCGTGCTCGTCCAGTTGAACATCAACAACACCAGGAGTGATCTAGCCCATCTGATCAAGTCGCTGTCAGACATTGCTCGCGAACTTGAGGCCACCGACAGTCGAAGCCGGACAGATGAGCGCGAGCGGTTCCAAGCACGAGTCGAGGACCTGCTCGATTCCCCACCACATTTGCCGGACTTCTCCGCGTTCGCGGACATGTTTCGCGACGAGCCGCGCGGCACCTCCCGAGAGGGCCACATGCGCGAGGCGTTCTACGTCGCCAACAACCCGGCAAACTGCGAACACATCGACCTTCTGGGTGACGAGCTCGATCGTCGACTGGATGAAGGCCCACCCCTGGTCGGCGCGAACTTTGTCATCCCTTACCCGCCGGGGTTCCCACTCATCGTTCCCGGTCAGATCGTCAACCGCGACATCATCGACTTTCTGCGCGCGCTCGACGTAACGGAGATCCACGGGTATGACCCGGAACGTGGGCTGAAGTTGCTGCGTCCAGAAGTTCTCGCTACCTGACTATCGGTTCATGGTGGCGTCGATCAGGGAGCGACCGAGCCGACCGTCCAACCCGTCGAGGTCTTTGCTGGCAATGCCCGCCTGCCGGAACCAGCGCTGTGGTGCTTCCGGGTGCGGCCCGACTACACCAACGCGACCTTTGCCGTAGGGCTTCACCAGTGCCGCAATCCGGCGGTTGGAATATCGAGCCAACACCCGCTCACCACGAACGCCGCTACGAGTCATATAGGGGCCGTCCTGGAAGAACACCTGCCTGGTCTGGTTGCCCCAGCGAATTGGAACAACCGTGTCGGCCG
The DNA here is from genome assembly GCA_018003655.1 of Candidatus Nanopelagicales bacterium. Classification (NCBI taxonomy): domain Bacteria; kingdom Bacillati; phylum Actinomycetota; class Actinomycetes; order Candidatus Nanopelagicales; species Candidatus Nanopelagicales bacterium. The sequence goes on along the minus strand of JAGNDY010000022.1, from coordinate 21,211 downwards.
TCGAATGCGTCGTCGCGCCCTTGGTCGCGATGTACTGGCCGGTGTTGCCGGGGGAGAGCAAACCCATCCCCGGACCAGACCCGGCGAGGTAGGCACCCTGGCAGAACCCAAGGTAGCGGCCACCATGGGAGACGAATGACTTGATGGCCTGCTTGCCGGCGCTGCCCACCAGCTTGTTCGCCCGAGCCACTGAGGTGTCCCCGCCTGGCTGGGCGTACAGCGTCGCGCCGACAAATGAGGCTGCAACCAACTTGGTTCGTTCCTGCGGTCCGACGTATTCGATCCGGAAGTGGAACTTGGACGTGCGCAGGAGGTGGGCAACTGCTTCGCTGCACCCCGGACAACTTGCGGGGCCTCGGTAGACCAGTGCCAAGGGCCGAGCGCCGGATACCGCGGTCTGCGACCCGGCGACGACGTCGCTAGCACTCGTCTGCGCCACTGCGAGCGTCGCCACGCCCACAACGGCAGCAGAGAACGCGGCAACACTTCTCCTCAACCCATCCACCTCAGCATCCGTGCTCGCCAACCGCGCCGTCGCGCCGACTCTAGCTGTCATGTTCCACCGAGCGGACCAAACCAAACGTCTCTTACTCGAGCTTCACCTAAACGCCGCGCCTCCACGCGATCCCTGCGTCTACTGGCAAGCTCCTGCCAATGAGCGATCGATATGGCGCGGACGTACTCTCCAGCGATCCACACCGCCGCCCCGGACCGGCACTTCCCGTGGTCGAGGCTTCGGTAGGCCTCGTTGTCGAGTGCGCTGAGTCCGGTTTCTGCGGCTCGGTCGTCCGGACTGAGAAGTCCATCGAGGGACGAACGGTCGAATTGGAAGACCATGACGGAAAGACCCGCGTCTTTGTCATGCGCGAGGGATCGTTTCTGATCGATGGGAAGCCTGTGACACTGGCCGCCCCGCGCGTCGGCCAAGCGAGGCCCACTCGAACACTGTCCGGATCGGCAGCCGCTGCTGCGGGTCCAGCCAAAGTCGCAAGGGGCAGTCGGATCCTGGTCGAGGGAATCCACGATGGCGAGCTTGTCGAGAAGATCTGGGGCGGCGATCTGCGCGAGGAGGCGATTGTGGTCGAGCCGCTTCATGGAGCGGACAACCTCATGGAGTGGCTTCTGGAATTCGGGCCGACCCGCCATCGGAGAGTAGGCGTACTGCTCGACCACATGGTTCCCGGATCTAGAGAGCAGCGGATTGCCGACCAGGTCAGTGGACAACTGGGTGCGAACGTTCTGATAGTCGGACATCCGTACGTCGATGTCTGGCAGGCCGTGCGTCCGGCAGTCCTCGGTCTGGATTCCTGGCCGACTGTGCCACGAGGTGAGTCATGGAAGGCGGGGGTCCTGCGCGCAATCGGATGGGATCCCGACGAGCGGCTCGCGTGGCGGCGCATCATCAACTCGGTGTCAAGTTACACCGATCTTGAGCCGAGCATGCTTGGTCGGGTTGAGGAACTCATCGACTTCGTGACCGTGGATCCGTCGCTGCGCTAGTTGGAAACCCCTAGTTGGGAACCGCTAGTTGGAAACAGCATGTCGTAGCACGCTCACTGCGAAGCTCGCGTCCACCTGCCACGGCCGGACATCCCACGTCGAGAATCGCTGGTCGACTCGCAGGCCCGCCGCGGCAACGTCGTGGTCGAACTGGTCGAGTGAGTATCCGCGATCGACGCCGAAGCCAACGACGATGAACCCGTCGGGGGCTAAGACCTCTCGAAGGTTGGTCAAGACCGCGACCTCAGTTCCCTCCGCGAGGAACGTCAGGACATTGCCAGCAACCACAACAGCGTCGAACGGCTGCACCTCGTCAATTGTCGCGAGGGTCAACTCCGCAAGATCGGTAACGAGCCACTTCGGTCCAGGGTGATCGTCTATTGCCGCCCTGATCAGTTCGGGGTCGGCATCGACGCCGACGACCGTGTGCCCACGCTCGGCGAGCACCGCACCAACTCGGCCGGGCCCACAGCCTGCATCCAAGATCCGAGAGTGCGGGGCAGCCATCGCATCGATTAGGCGAGCTTCACCCGAGAGGTCGACGCCCTCGGCAGCCATCGTCCGAAAACGCTCGATGTACCACTGCGAGTGACCCTCGTCGGTTTCGGTTTGCCATTTGGTGGGTTTGGCCATATCGGCAGGCTATCCGAGGAGGCGCGCCGGCCCGACTCGACCGACGGGCGACCTACGTCGGCGCCTTCTCCATCCGCAATCGCAGAGTCTCGTAGATGGGTGGACCTTTCAGCTTGGATGCGACCAATACCGCAACTCCGGCCGCAAGCACCATCGGCACCACGACGGCTGTGGTCGCGGTCATCTCGATGATGAGCACAACGCCGGTGAACGGCGCTCGGACCGTTGCGGCGAAGAAGGTGGACATTCCCACAATGGCGAAGGCGGTAACCGACAACTGCGCACTCGGCAGAAGCGAATTGGTCACCGACGCAATGAGGGCTCCGGCTGAGGCACCAACGAGTAGCAACGGTGCGAACAGGCCACCAGGTGTACCGGCCGAGTAGGAGAAGGGGCCGAGGACCCACCGCACCGCGAAAATGATGAGCAAGGATCCGATCGGGATGCTCTCGATCAGGACCCGCTCATTGAGGCCATCGCCACCCCCGATGAGGTGTGGTGCCACCACACCGAGCAGACCTATGCACGCGCCGACAGCCGCGGCCTTGACCTCCGGCGCGACATGACTGACCTGGTCGAAGGCACGCAACATCGCCAGCACCAGCCAGTTGTAGCCGACTCCGAGTGCACCGAAGATCGCCCCAAGCAGCGCGAACACGACTAGCTGCCACGCGGGGACCGGTCGGACGACGCCAACGAGAAATATCGGTTGATGCCCGACCAACCATTGGGCAACCGCAAGTGCCACGGCGCTGCCGACGAACGTGGTTACCACGAGTTTGGTGCGGAAGGCGCGGGCCACTTCCTCGAAGACAAACAGCGCCCCACCCAGCGGCGCGGAAAAGGCGACTCCCAGGCCGGTGCCAGCAAGCGCTGCGGCTAGCGTCCGGGTGTCGTGTCGACCGAGCTTCGCGTAACGCGCCAAACCGCCGCCCACTGAAGCACCCATCTGCACAGTCGGGCCTTCTCGCCCCAACGCCATTCCAGCACCGATTGCCAGCGCCCCTCCGACGTACTTTGCGGGAATCACCTTCAACGGTGCCGGCGGTACTTCTGCCCGCATGTTCGCTTCGACCCGTTGCACTCCACTGCCGGAAGCCTCTGGGGCCCAACGAACTAGCAATCGAGCGATACCGGCCGCTAGCGCCGCAAGTGCGACGGGCAGCAGCCAGCGCCACCCAACCGAGTCCCGCGTCCAGTGAAGCAACTCATTCCACGAACGCGTGAGCTCCACCAGCACGATTCGAAAGGTGCCGCCAAGCAGGCCGGTGATGGCGCCCCCGACCACAGCGAGCAGGGCCAGGCGAGTGATCCCAGCTCGCAGGGCATCGTCGACCGGTGGTGTATCGAAGGGTCTGCCCGCTTCCGGCATGTCCGATGCCGCCGGACGAGCCGGATCTTCGGGGGTGGACACCCGCCGAGTGTTGCAAAGACCAGGCACAGCCGCTACTTCGCCGGTTTGGCCTCACCCTTTGTCGCGGTGAGTTGGGCATTCAAGACCGCCCCCAGCAGCACGACATACATCCCCAGATAGACAGCCAACATGGTCAAAATGACACCCGTGAGCGCCCCGTAAACGGCTTGGTAGTCCGGCGCGAAAGACGCGTAGATACCCAAGCCAACGATCAGTAGCGAGATCGCGACCGAGGAAACCGCGGCACCGGGCCATTGTTCTCGCCAGCTCGCATGCCAACTGATGGAGTAGCGGTAGTGAGCTCCGTAGAAGGCCGCCTGGAGTATGAGAGCAACGGGAACAACGACAATCCAGCCGAGCACCTGCGCCCACGTATCGAGTCCGACGATCCACACCGCGACGGCTGCGACGCCCAGCCAGAGCGCTCCCAGCACCAGTACCCAGACGAAGGCGAAGCCAAGGGCGCGAATCCGCGCTCGTACGTAGGGCTGGGGCGGCACGTCATAGGCGCCCTGAATCGCGCGCGTCAAACCGTAGCTGCCACTGGAAACGCTCCACAACGTGACGAGAATGGAAATGACCAGGCCAATCGAAAGGGTGCTCGCCTGACTGCTCGCGGCCACCTGCGCCTGCTGGGCCAGGACAGCTCCTAGGCTGCCGGGCGCGCGCTGGCTGATTTCCTCCACGGCATCGGCGATTTCCTGTGGATCCACCACCAGACCGAAGATGGCGATCGCTGCGATTGTCGCCGGAAACAAGGCAATGACGAGCCAGAACGCCGCACCCGCAGCCGCGAGACTGAGCCGCCCGGCGCTCTGCGCCTCGATGATTCGGCCGACAAGTTTGACCGCCCAGTACAGCAGCGGTCGTTGCTGGATCCGGGTCACTAACGCACGCTTGGCGCGCTCCGGTCGGTTGGGTGCCGGGGAGCCTGCATGGTTGGTCGCGACCGACGCGTCACCCGCCCTGTCCTGCCACCAGCCCACGGCCGGAGTCTAGGCGAGGCCGGGGCTGGTGAAGCCGCGATCAGTGGGAGGCCAGCCATTCGTCGTTGAAGCTCTTCTCCTTGACGAAGTTGTTCGCAGTCTCCTCATGCATAATGCTCTCGAGCTTCTTGCCCAGCAACGGGATGGAGACCTTGATGTCGAAGTCGGCAGTCCATATCGAGGTATCGCCATCTGACTTGATGGTCATCGTGCCCTCGGTGCCACCCGGAGCACCCTTGGTCGCGATCGAGATTGTGCAATTGCACGCGCTCCCGGAACGGGTCCACTCCTCGGTCTGAGTGACAACAGCGGTTTCGCCGATGATCTTCTTCGCGGCGCTCGGAAGATTCGCGTCGACCTCGCGTGTCGAGGAGACCGTCAGCGCGGTATCGCTTGCGTTGAACGTCAGCCATTCGACGTTCGTTGCACCAAGCGTCTCGTACTTGCTGTCCCAGTACGCGTGGTCGCAAATCATCGCCCACATCTGATCAGCACTTGCTGAGTAGGTGTCTGCGTTGGTGAACTTCTTTGACATGATTCCTCCTGATTGAGTTGTTGCCGTGAATTTGACGACGGCGCGCCCTTACGTCACTTACTGTCGATTGGCCGGCCAAGTACCTCGGCGTACATCGATCTGAACTCCTCGTCGAAGAGCTCACTGAGCCTCATAACATCAGGCACCAGAGTCTTGTCTGTTCCGAAACCAACGGTCACGCGACCGTTGTAACTGAAGATGCACACGGTCATCGGCTGATCGCCTGAGCAAGGAGCCCAGCCGAGGATTCCATCCACCCGGGTGCCGGCCAGGCTCATCGGAGTCCGCGGCCCAGGAACGTTGGTCAGGACCCCGACCGCCTTGTCGGCAAAGTAGTTGGTCAATCCAACAGCGATTTTGCGGGGCGCTTGTGAGATTGTCCGCTGGATTCCAAAGGTCAGAATCGCTTCATCGGAATTCTTGATCCGTTCCATTCGATGATGCATTTCCTTGATTCGAGTGGTGACGTCGTCAATCCCGATCGGCATCCGGAGAGCGACCAACGCAAAGTGGTTGCCAAGCTCCTTCGGGATGCCTGGCTCAACCGCCTGGACACTGACCGGAATCATCCAAATGACCTCGTCGACCCCGTCATCACCGCGCTCGCGCAAGTATCTGGTCAACGCGCCGGAAACAGCGCTGAGCATGACGTCGTTGACGGTCGTTCCCGTTGCCCTACCGATCGCCTTGACGTCCACCAATTCGACGACCGGAGCCCACCCGGCATCCTTCTCCACTGACGGGGTACCACTCCAGACGGTCTCGACGCTGCTGCCGGCAAGTAGGAGCTTTCCGACCGTGCCGACGTCGTTGGCAATTCGATTGTCCGGTGAGCTGACGAGTAGATTGACGTCCATCACACGCTCCGGGTAGCGCATCGCCTTGACTCCCAGGGTCACGAGATTCCTGCCGCCGTCAACGACTCCGCCTGCCGCGCCGACAGGGTCACCGGCTAGGGCCGTGCTGGCTACGACGCCGACGGACCCTGCCGCACCGAGCACGGTCGATGCCGTTGCGCTACCGACGTCGGCGACGCTCTTAACCGCGTTACGTGCCGTCGACCGGGCAATGGCAATTGGCGTGGTGGAGTTGCGCAGTTTCCGACCAACCGGCGGTAGGCCATCGTCTTCGATGTCGCACAAGCTGATAACTGCCTGCACCAAGCGAATCCCATCGGCAATCGAGTGATGGAACCGCGCCATTATCGCGGCACCGACAGTGCCGTCCTCGAACCGAACGTTGTTGATCAGGTGCATCGTCCACAGTGGTCCGGACTTGTCGAAGGCGATGCTGCGTTGCGACGCAACAAAGCTGCGTAAGACCATCAGGTCACCCGGCTCGGGCAGTTCAACGACCTTCAGACACTGGTTGATATCAAACGCAGAGTCCTCTTCCCACGCCCAACCATCACCGTCAACGACCGGATGAGAGCGGAATACCGGGAAGTTGGCGACGAGGCGGTCAGCGACGACGTGCCGAACAGCGTCCCAATCGGGCGTCTCGCGAAACCACATGACCGTGTCGATGACCATCAGATTGTTCGGTCGATCCATCGAAAGCCACAGTGCATCCTGCGACGTCATTGCAGCAGCGGACATACGATCCTCTCGCAAAGGCCGAACTTGATTCCGGTCCTTCAGCCTTCCCCTTCTGCGGGGGTTTGGCAACTCCTTGGACCCTGCCGGTGATCATGTTGCAGTCGACTGAGCGTCAACTTGCTTGACTCAGCTCTGCGACCAGCTCAGTCAGGAATTCGACGACGGAGGCCGCTCCGACCCGATTAGGGTCAAGGTCAGGGTTGTAGATGCAAACCGATACCCC